>NZ_JACARS010000043.1:0-43699 GCF_013386485.1 Pseudomonas sp. P7758
TTTTGATTTGGCTTTTAACACTCAAGCCGGCCTGTAGGCCGCTGTGCTGTAGTGAGCCCCAATATCTGCGTCAATCTGCGTCTCTTTTACCCAAGGTGCGAAATTGAGCCCACCCCGCACCAGGCGAATACTCCAAGCCTGATCCCGGCCCAGACGCCGCGCATTCGCTGGAGTATCGAGTGAAATTCACAGGTGGCCAAATCATCGCCAAGGCACTCAAGGCCAACAGTGTCGACTACGTAGCCGGGCCCCCGGGCGACGGCGCCCGGGCCCTGGTGGAAGCGCTGCTGACCCCGGGCACCGACATCCCCTTTATCCACGTCATCCAGGCCCACAGCGCCGTGCACCTCGCCGACGGCTACTACCGTGCGTGCGGTCGCCCCATGGCCGTCGTACTCACGGGCCCCCTGGGCATCCCCTCAGCCCTGGGAGCCCTCGCCACCGCGCACCAGGACGCCTGCGCGCTGCTGGTCATCAGTAACGCCCAGCCCGAAACGATAGCCGCCAACGTCATGAAAGATCACGCGACGGTTTCGACACTACAACAGCTACCCCAAGCCCTGCGCCAAGCCTTCGACACCATGCTGAGCGCCCATCCCGGCCCTGTCAGCCTGTCCATTGACGACGCCCTCCAAGGCGCCTCCACCAACGCCAGCCTGCCACCCGCCACCCTGCGTGCAGAACCCCAACCCACCCCGCGTAAAATCAGCGTACTGCGCGAAGGCCGCGCCTCATCCTCCGTGCTGGAAAACGACGCCATTCTCGTCATCGGTAGCGGCCCCACCCAGCCCATGGCCCGCAAGATGTTCCCGGTGCATTACCCCGGCAGGCACTTGTGCGCCGGCAACCCCGCCACCCTCGGCTGGGCCGTCCCGGCGGCTATCGGCGCCAAGCTCGCCATGCCCGCCCGCCAGGTGGTCTGTGCCGTGGGCAGCCGGGATTTCCTGCAGTCGATGCAAGAGATGGCCGTGTGCGTGATGCACAGCATTCCGGTGGTATTCCTGGTCTTCAACAGCAACGGTGACGAAGCCCTGGGCGACGTACAGACGTCGCCCATCGAGCAGCACCGGGCCGGTGAATTCAACCTGCCGGATGGCAAACCCTATGCCCCGGACTTCGCCGGCATCGCCCGAAACTTCGGCCTTGAAGCCTGGCGCGTGGAACACGCGTCACAACTCAGCGCGACCCTCGTCAAAGCCCTCAACAGCAAGGGCCCGTCGCTGGTTGAAATGATGACGGCACGCCAGCCCCTGCAGGTCCCTCAGTCCTGACCGCCCCAGACAATGGTGGCGTTGTCGCCGGTCATGTATTCACGTACGTCCAGCGGGATCGACTGGTCGCTGGGCAACAGCACCGTTGCATTGCGCAAGTGATGCTTGCGGATCTTGCCCTTGTCCACCAGTCCCAGCGCCATGCGCGTGGAGAAGGGCTGGCGGAACGAGGACGACGCCACACCCGTCACCAACCCGTAGAGAAAACGGATCGGCCGACGATGCTGCGGCGTCAGGATCGAGAACGTCATTTCGTTACGTTGCTTGCCTTCGAAATCCACCATGAACAGGCGATCGCCCAGCAGCAGGCAGAACCCGTGGTAGGTGAATGAATACCCGATCTTGCCGCTGCCATCGCGCAGCGGAAAGCGCTCGACGGTGACGTACTGCACCATCGAGTCGGCGCGGTACAGGCAGGTGACCGAACGCAGGATCCGGCCCTTGTAGATCGATGAATTGTGGTAGCGGTAATACACCCCCAGATAGTCTTCGAGCACGTCAGCCGACTGCTTGGCCAGCGGCAGGAAATGATTGAACTGCTCCGAAGCCCGCAAGCCGGTCGGCAGTTCGTTTTCATAGCCTTCATAGAACTTCTTGAACTCGGCGGGCGGGCGGAAGAGGTCTTCGGCTTCCATCATGAAATAGCGGCCGATCTTTTGCAGAATCTTCTGCGACGGCACGTGCTGGCCCACCAGGTACTTGTTGAACTGCTGGCGGTTCACATCAACTTTGCGGCACATGTCGGCCACCGACCGGCAGGACTCCACCAGCGTGCTCAGGTTCTTTTGCACATTGGCCTGCAAGTCGCTGCGCGCCTGCTGTCGCTCGGGGTGGGAGGTGGCGGCGGCTAATGACAGGGGCGATGAGTCCGGGCGGCTGGGCATTATTATCTCGATGTACTTGGCTGGGTTAAGGCGCCAGTTATTAAAGTTATAGCGCGGTTATCGAATAACCTTGGGCATAAGCGTAATAACCGTTTAAGCGTTTGAAACTTCCGATCATTACCAAAGCATCTTTCATGCCGTTTGTTTAAGTTCAAACATGAAGTTTGAGCATAACTGAATGCGTCAGATTGTAAGCGCTTTTGCTGAAGGTTCGGCGCCAGTGCGTTGTGGTTTTCACGGGTCAATCGTGACGGTGGCGGTCCGCCCAGTAACACATTCGATAGCGACGGGTAACACCCCGTGCTGCGCAGGAGTGCTTCAGTCCGCGTCAGGTATCGCCAAGGGTGCGAAATGGTGGAAACACCGGTCACCCCTGATACTCGGGCCAATGCTTTTTGCGGAGGATTGGGCGATGGCAAGGTTGACCGGCGACATTCCCGGAAAGAGGCGACTCAAGGTCGGCATGGTCGGCGGCGGGCAGGGCGCTTACTTCGCCAGTTACCACCGCGCCGCGATGCGCCTGTGTAATCGCTTCGATATCGTCGCCGGCGCTTTCTCTGCCGACGCGGATAAATGCCGCGAGGCGGGCGCAGCGCTCACTATTGAACCCGAACGTATCTACTTGTCGTTCGAGGACATGGCGGCCGCCGAGTCTCGCCGCCCCGACCCGATCGAGGCGGTGGTTATCGTGACGCCCAACCACTTGCACTTCGAACCGTGCCGGTTGTTCCTGGAGGCGGGCATCCCGGTGATCTGCGACAAGCCCCTGGTCAACCACCCTGACGAAGCCCGGGAGCTGGCGAACCTTGCCGAGCGCCACGGGACATTTTTTGCGCTGACCTACACCTACCAGGGCTACCCGATGGTCAGGGACGCCCGCAGTCGAATCCAGGCCGGCGAGCTGGGTGAGCTGCGCTTCCTGTACGTCGAATACCTGCTGGAGTGGCTGGCCCCCGGCGTGTCCGGCTTGAGCAATAGCCTGGCGTGGCGCGGTGACCCGCAAAAGGCCGGCCCCACCGGCGCGCTGGGAGACGTCGGCACCCACGCCTTCAACCTGTTGGAGTTTCTGTCCGGGCAGCGCTGCACCCAGCTCAACGCCAAGTTGACCAGCGTGGTGCCGGGTTGGGGCCTGGACGATACCTGCGTGGTGCAACTGGAATTCGACGGCGGCGTGGATGGATTGTTGTGGGCCAGTTTCGCCGCGCCCGGGCATCGCAACGGCTTGCGCTTCAAGGTCGTCGGCAGCCTGGCTTCGCTCGAGTGGTGCCAGGAGTCACCGGAAACCCTGTTGTTCACGCCCACTGACGGTGCAGACCGCATCTATCGGCGAGGCCAGTCCGACAACAGGCCGCAGACGCTGACGTTCACCAGCTTGCCGGCGGGCAATACCGAAGGTTATCTGGAAGCGCTGGCCGTGCTGTACGCCGACTTCGCCGAGGCCCTGGACGCCGGGGCGCAATGGCGCACAGCGACCAGCGTCCCGTTGCCGGATATTCACGCAGGCGTGCGCGGGGTGTTGTTGTCCCAGGCCAGCCTCGAATCCCACCAGCAGCGGGCCTGGGTGCCTTTCCCGCGGTAATTGATTTCATGCGTGGCACCGCTGCGCATCCAACGACTCACCCAAACGCTGTTGAGGAAAAACAATGTCAAGCGAACTGCATCGCGCTGCGTATTCGGTACTGCTTCCCGCATTCGGGGATTTGCACCTGGACGACAATGTGCGCCGTTACCTGAGCCGTGGTGGTGTATCCCTGTTGCTCGGGGAAACCCGGGATGAATACGTGGGCCGAGGCATGAGCCCGGCGCGCAAGGCGGCCGAGTCCAAAGCCGATTTCATCAGTATCGTCAAGGAAGCCACGGCGCTGGCGGGCTCTGCGGTGCTGATCGCGGTAGACCAGGAACTCGGCGGAATCGAACGCCTGCACCAACTGGTCCCGGCGGTCGCCACCCGGGCGCAGCTCCAGGACCTCGGCGCCGAGGACCTCGAGCAACGTTGCTTCGAGATGGCCGCCGCGGCCCGCGGGCTGGGCGTGAATCTGTTCCTGGCGCCCATCGTGGACGTGGTCACCGGCGTCAATCCATGGCTGCACAACCGGCACCTGGGCGCGGATCCAGTGGAAGTCAGCCGAGTGTCCTGCGCGTTTATCCGCGGGGTGCAGCGCGCGGGTGTGATCGCCACTGCCAAGCACTTCCCCGGGCACTACATCACCGAGCACGATCCGGCCATTGCCGAAGCCACCGTGCCGGGGCCGCTGGAATTGCTGCATGACAATCTTGAAGTGTTCAAGCAGGTCATCGCCACCGGCGTAAAAGCCGTCATGCCTGGCCCGGCGGTGTTTCCTGCGATTGATGCGCAGCAGTCGGCGTCCACCTCGTCGAAGGTCATCGGCGTACTGCGTGACACCCTGGGCTTCGAAGGCCTGATCATTTCCGATGACCTGGACGCCGTGTCGATCCTGCGCGGCAACACCATCCCCGATACCGCCGTAGCCTCCCTGGTGGCCGGTGCGCACCTGTTGCTGGTGTCCAGCGAGTCAGGCCTGGACAGCATCGCCGAGGCGATTGTCGCCGCCGTCCACGAAGGCACCCTGGACCGCCAGGTTCTGTTGGACGCCGCTGCCAAGGTCCGTCAACTGGCAATCGCCACCCAGGAAACCAGCCATGAGCGCGAATGACCGCAAGGCCTACGGCGTGCTGTTCCCGGTATTGCTGGACGTGCAGATGACGGATGACGTGCGTCGGTTCCTCGGCAATGGCGGGCGCAGCCTGTTGTTTGGCGAGACGGGAGAGGAATACGTCAGCGGAAAAATGAGCGCCAGCCGCCTGCAAACCGAAACCCTGGACATCTGGCAGCGTTTTACCGGCACGGCCACCGAACTGGGTGGGCCGCTGCTGCTGGCAGCCGATGCCGACATCTCCGCCGTGCACCGCTTGCAAGGGGTGACCCCGGCGCTGCCGGAGCCCGATGTGGCCCGGGCGATGGATTGTGCGGCGCTGGAGCAGGCGTGCTTCAAGGTCGCCACCGCCGCGCGGGCGACCGGGGTCAACCTGCTGCTGTCGCCGACGGCGGATGTGGTCGGCGGCCGTAATGTGTGGCTGGCGGGGCGCACGCTGTCGGGCGATGTCCACCAGACGGCGGCGATGGTCGGTGCGTATGTGCGCGGCGTGCGGCGGGCCGGGATGGCCAGCACCCTGAAGCACTTCCCCGGGCACCCGGTGCTGTTTCAGCAGCCGTCGACTGAAACGGCGGTGGTCAGCGAGTCCATGCAGCAACTGCGGGCCTTCTGGCCCGGGTTTCAGGCCGGGATCGACGCTGGCGCCGATGCGGTGATGATGGGTCCGGCGATATTCGCCGCATGCACACCGCCCACGGCAGCCTCGGTGTCGCCTGAATTGATCGGCGTGTTGCGCCAGGAGTTGGGCTTCAAGGGGCTGGTCATGACCATCGACCTCGATCACCGCTCAACCATCGGCCAGATGTCCCTCGGCGAGGTCGCAGTGGCCGCGCTGAATGCCGGGGCCGACTTATTACTGATTTCCGCAAAGGCTATGCCCCACGTACCGCAGATCGTTCGGGCGATTGTCGCCGCCGTCGCCGAGGGCCTCTTGCCCCAAGCGCGGCTGGACGCCGCGGCGTTGGCCGTTGGTGCCTTGGCTGATCGCTGTTCAACCGTAGGAGCGCCATATGGCAACCCAAAATAACGTCCTCGCCCTGCATTCCACCGTTGCGAAACACTCGACCCTGGCGATGGATATCGACATCGCCCGGACGCTGGGTTTTGACGCGCTGGAGATCAACAGCGGCAAGCTGGAGGCGTATCTGCAGGCCGGCTATACCGAGTCAGAGCTTCAAGCACTGCTCAACGACGTGCCTGTCACCGGCATCGGCTACCTGCGGGATATCGAACGTCAGGGTGACGAGCGTGACGACCTGTTCAAAGAAGCCCGGCGGCTATTTGAGCTGGCCAATCTGGTGGGCGCCAAAGGCGTGCAAGTCCTCACCGGTCCGATCAATGTACAGGCGGTGATTGATTTTCAGGCGACCGGCAAGAGCCTGCATTACTCAGGCTTGCTGGGCCTGGATCAAGCCGAACAGTACGCCCGCACGGCAAGCAACCTGGCGGAGTTGGCCGATGTGGCCAGGCAATACGGTCTGCTGCTCTACCTCGAAGCCTTGTCCTGGACGCCACTCAACACCCTGGATCACCAACTGCAGCTGATTGAACTCACCGGGCGCAGCAACGTGAAGATGGTGATCGACTATTGGCATTGCTTTACCAGCGGCGTGACCCCTGCGGACGTCGCCCGGCTCGACAAGGACGTGATCTACGGCGTGCATGTCTGCGACTCACTGGCCTTCGAAGGCGGTATCCCGAATGAGGAAGTGCTGCGCGATGTGCCCACCGGCAGCGGCGTGCTCGACCTGGTCGAGTGGACCGCCGCGGTAAAGGCCACCGGTTACGCCGGGTGGTGGAGTTGTGAGTTGTTCTGCAAAAAACAGCAGCAGCAAAACAGCTACGCCGTCGCCCAACAATTGAAGACGCTGTTAACCGGCCTGGTCGGTTGATAACGCGCGTTTCGACACTGGCTGAATACTAAAAAGATCTGAGGTTGTCATGGTGGATTTCATCGTAATCGGGGGCGGCTCCACGGGCTGCACAGTCGCATCGCGCCTGAGTGAGGATGCGGGAGCGTCGGTGGTGCTGTTCGAGGAAGGCCCGCGGGATCGCAGCCCTTACATCCATATTCCCGGCGCCTACTACAAGACCGCCCAGGGCCCGCTGCTCAAGCGTTATGCGTGGGAGCCGACCGAGGACCAGCACCGCAGCGAAACGCCGACCATGGTCCAGGCCAGCGTGCTCGGGGGCGGCAGCTCGGTGAATGCGATGATTTATATCCGTGGCGTGCCCGCCGACTACGACGGTTGGGCCGAACAGGGCGCCGCCGGGTGGTCGTATAAAGACGTGTTGCCGTACTTCAAAAAGGCCGAGGACAACGAGCGGTTCTGCAACGAGGTGCACGGTGTCGGCGGGCCGTTGGGGGTGTCGGACCCGATCAATATCCACCCCTTGACCAAAGTCTGGCTGCGGGCCTGCCAGCAGTTTGGATTGCCCTATAACGAAGACTTCAACTCGGGCCAGCCCGAGGGCTGCGGGCTGTACCAGATCACCGCCAAAAACGGCTTTCGCAGCAGTGCCGCCGTGGCCTACCTGGCGCCGGCCAAGTCGCGCAAGAACCTGACGGTGAAGACCGGCTGCCGGGTGCTGCGTATCCTGATGCAGGGCAACAAGGCCGTCGGCATCGAATACCTGGAGAAGGGCGTGCGCCAGGTGATGCACGCCGACAAGGAAATCATCCTGTCCTGCGGCGCCATCAACTCACCCCGGTTGCTGATGTTGTCGGGGATCGGGCCCGCTGAGCAGCTGGAAAAACACGGGATCAAAGTGGTTCAGGATTCGCCCGGTGTGGGGCAGAACCTGCAGGACCATATCGAAATCTCACTGGTGTATGAGCTGACTGGCCCCCACAGCTACGACAAGTACAAAAAACCGTGGTGGAAGCTTATGGCGGGGTTGCAGTACGCGTTGTTCCGGCAAGGCCCGGCGGCGTCCAACCTGATTGAAGGCGGGGCGTTCTGGTGGGGCGACAAGACGGCGGTGCACCCGGATATCCAGTATTTCATGGTGGTGGGCGCGGGCATCGAGGAGGGCGTGGATTCGGTGCCCGGCGGCAATGGCTGCACGTTGAACCTGGGGCAGATACGGCCAAGGTCCAGGGGCTATGTGGAGCTTTACTCCGCCGACCCGATGTCCCCGCCGCGCATCGTGCCCAACTACTTTTCCGATCCGTACGACATTGAAAGCCTGGTGGACGGTTGCCTGGTGGGCGAACAGATCATGGCCCAGGCGGCCTTCAAACCCTACGTGGCTCGTCGGCATGTACCGGAACCCACCGTGCGCTCGCGCGAAGCGATGAAGCGGTTTTGCCATCAGGAAGCCCACGCCGCACTGCATCCATCCGGCACCTGTCGCATGGGTGTGGATGAGCGGGCGGTGGTGGGGCCGGACCTCAAGGTGCATGGCATCGAAGGGCTGCGGGTGGCCGATGCGTCGATCATGCCGACCCTGATTTCAGGCAACCCCAACTCGGTGTGCATCATGATCGGCGAAAAAGCTGCCGACATGATCCGGATCGCCCGATAGAGTTGCCCGGGCGGTAACACCAGCCTCTTTTTGGGGCAGGCTCAGGCGCCGATCAACCACAGCGCGAAACAGCTGCCGAGGGCCAGCAGCCCAAGGGCGATGCCAAGCTTTGCCTGCAGTTCAAGGGGCATTGCCCTAGGGTCCGGATGTTTGTCCATGGAATCAACGGACTGTACGCGGCCGTTGATCATCTGAGCGGTTGCAAAGAACAAACTGTGCATGGCATGTGCCTCGTGGGTCGTTTCTGCTCAAGTCGAGGCCGATATCGGCCGCCTGCTGGTCAAGAGCAAGCTCCATGCCATTGCCCAAATCTCAACGGCGCCCCGTCCGTGTACTCACATCCACCCACACCGCCAGCACCAGGATGCTGCCCTTGACGATCATCTGCCAGTAGCTGTCCACATCCAGCATCGACATGCCGTTGTCCAGGCTGCTGATCACCAGTGCGCCGAGCAGGGCGCCGTACACCGTGCCCGAACCGCCGCGCATTGAAGTACCGCCGATAAAGCACGCCGCGATAGCGTCCAGTTCGCCCATGTTGCCCGCCGAAGGTGAACCCGCCGCCAGGCGCGCGGTGTTGACCAGCCCGGCAAGGGCGCACATCACGCCCATGATCCCGAAGATCCACAGCTTGACCGCCTGCACGTTGATCCCCGACAGGCGCGTGGCTTCCATGTTGCTGCCCACCGAGTAGATGCGCCGGCCAAAGACGGTCTGGCTGGTGACGTAACTGAACACCCCCAGCAGCACCAGCAGAAGCAGCACCGGCACGGGAATGCCGTCGTAGCTGTTGAGGGTGTAGACGAAGCCGGCCAGCACAAAACCGATCAACACCACGCGCACGCTGTCGCGCAGCATCGACGGCAGCGCCAAGCCGTGCAGGGCGCGGTTGTGGCGTTGGCGCCAGGTCAGGAATATCGCCAGCCCGAACAGCAACACGCCGAGAATCACCCCGACCACCGTCGGCAGGTAACCCTGGCCGATGTACACCAGTTGTGGCGAAACCGGTGCAATCGTGGTGCCGCCGGTAATGCCCAGCAGCACCCCGCGAAACGCGAGCATGCCGCCCAGGCCGACGATGAAGGAGGGGATGCGCAGGTACGCGGTCATGTAGCCGTTGCCCAGGCCAATCAGCAAGCCACAGAGGGCGACGATGGCCAGGTTCAGCGGCAGGGGAATGTGATAAACCACATCCAGGATCGCCGCGACGCCGCCGAGCAAACCGAGCATCGAGCCCACCGACAGGTCGATCTCGCCGCTGATGATCACCAGCACCATGCCGCAGGCCAGGATGCCGGTAATGGACATCTGCCGCAGCAGGTTCGACAGGTTGCGCGGGGTCAGGAAACCGCCTTCGGTCTGCCAGCTGAAAAACACCCAGATCAGCACCACGGCGATCAACAGGGCGAGCATTTTGTAGCGGGTGAAGAGCTGTTTGACCTGGTTCATTTACGCGGATTTCCGATCATTATTATTGTCATGCCCGTTCGGTTGGCTGAGGGCGGCGGCGAGCACCTGTTCCTGGGTCAGGCCCTGGTTGATGAAGTCGCCGCGCAACTGGCCCTCGCCGATCACCAGCACCCGGTCGGAGACCCCCAGCACCTCGGCCAGCTCCGAAGACACCATGATGATCGACACGCCTTCGGCCGCCAGCGCGCCCATCAATTTGTAGATCTCATATTTGGCGCCCACGTCCACGCCACGGGTCGGTTCGTCGAGGATCAGCACCCGGGGTTTGGTCAGGAGCATCTTGGCCAATACGGCCTTTTGCTGGTTGCCGCCGGAGAGGCTGGTGATCGGCAGGAACGGGTTCGCCGTCTTCAGGTGCATGCGCTTGATTTCCTGTTCGACGCTGCCCAGTTCCGCCTCGGCATCGATGCGCGTCAGGTGCGAGAAACGGTCCAGCACCGCCAGGGTGATGTTTTGCCCAACGCCCAGGTCCGGGACGATGCCCTGGCGCTTGCGGTCTTCCGGGACCATGCACAGCCCGGCGCGAATCGACTTCAGCGGCGTGCGTGTATCAATCGGTTTGCCATCCAGCCACACCTCGCCTTGGTAGCGCCCGGGGTAGCTGCCGAACAGCGCCGACACCAGTTCCGTGCGGCCGGCGCCCACCAGCCCGGCGATGCCGAGGATTTCGCCACGGCGCAGGCTGAACGAGACATTGTCCACCCGCTTGCGGCCCGGGTTGTCGACGTCGTAGCAGGTGACGTTGCGCGCCTCGAACAGCACCTCGCCGACCGCATGGGGTTCGGTGGGGTAGAGGTTGCTCATCTCACGGCCGACCATCTGCGTGATGATGCGCGACACGTCCATCTCGGCCATGGCCGTGGTCGCGATGTGTTTGCCGTCGCGGATCACCGCGATGGTGTCGCAGATGGCCGAGACCTCATCGAGCTTGTGGGAGATGTACACGCAGGCGACGCCCTTGGCCTTGAGCCCACGGATGATGTCCAGCAGCACCTCGATTTCCGAGCGGGTCAGCGCCGAGGAGGGTTCGTCGAGGATCAGCAGGCGCGCCTGCTTGTTCAGGGCCTTGGCGATTTCCACCAGTTGCTGGTAGCCGCCGCCGTATTGCGAAACGGGCAGGGCGACGTTCATGTCCGGCACTTTCAGCTCGCGCATCAGGGCTTCGGCACGGTGCATCATGGCGGGGTAGTTCATGCGCCCGCCGGGCAGTGTCAGCTCGTGGCCCATGAAGATGTTTTCGGCCACCGAGAGGTCGGGTACCAGGGTCAGTTCCTGATGGATGATCACGATGCCGCAGGCTTCGGTTTCGGCGATGGAGTGGGCGCGCAACGGCTGGCCGTCCCAAAGGATTTCGCCGTCCCAGGTGCCATGGGGATACACCGCCGACAGCACTTTCATCAGGGTCGATTTGCCGGCGCCGTTCTCGCCGCACAACCCTACGCATTCCCCGGGTTTTACCTTGATGTCGATGCCATTCAGGGCTTTGACGCCACCGAAGGTCTTGACGATGTTGTTCATTTCCAGCAGGTAGTCGGACATGGCGGGCACTCATTCCACAGCGAAAAGGCAGGAGCGGCCTCAAACCGCCCCTGCAGTGAGCCGTACGCTTACTGCCCGGCGATTTGCGCTTTGGTGTAGAACCCGTCTTCTTCCAGCACGTTGACGTTGTCCTTGGTCAACGCGGTCGGCTTGAGCAGGATGCTCGACACCTGTTTGCTGCCGTTGTCGTACTGCGAGTTGTAGGCCGGTTTCTCGTCACGCACCAGTTGCACCGAGAGCTTGGCCGCCTCGGACGCCAGCAGCTTCAGGGGCTTGTAGACGGTCATGGTCTGGGTGCCGGCGATCACGCGCTTGATCGCGGCCAGGTCGGCATCCTGGCCCGAGACCGGCACCTTGCCCGCGAGTTTTTGTGCCGCCAGGGCCTGGATCGCGCCGCCGGCGGTGGCGTCGTTGGAGGCGACGATGCCGTCGATCTTGTTGCTGTTGGCGGTCAGGGCGTTTTCGACAATGCTCAGGGCTTCGGTGGGGTTCCATTCCTTGACCCATTGCTGGCCGACAATCTTGATGTCGCCCTTGTCGATCGAAGGCTGCAGCACCTTCATCTGGCCCTGGCGCAGGATCTTCGCGTTGTTGTCGGTAGGTGCGCCGCCCAGCAGGAAGTAATTGCCTTTAGGCTGCGCGTTCAACACGCCCTGGGCCTGCATCTCGCCGACCTTTTCGTTATCGAAGGAGATGTAGGCGTCGATATCGGCATTCAAAATCAGCCGGTCGTAGGACAGTACTTTCACCCCGGCTTTCTTGGCCTCGGCCACCACGTTGTTCAGCACCGTGGCATTGAACGGCACGATCACAATCACGTCGACACCCCGGGAGATCAGGTTTTCGATCTGCGAGATCTGCCGCTGTTCGTTGGCGTCCGCCGACTGCACATAGACCTTGGCCCCCAGTTGTTCGGCGGCGGCGGTGAAATAATCGCGGTCGCGGGCCCAGCGTTCAAGGCGCAGGTCGTCGATGGAAAAGCCGATTTTCGGATGGGCCGCGTCGGCCATGACCGAATTGGAAAGCAGTGCCAGAACGCTGGTGAGTAAGACAGTTTTCAGGTGTTTCATGATGGTGAGTCCCTTTTATTGTTGTTTAGACGCACTGCTGGACCTGGAGCGTAGCGGTCATGGGTAGATAAAGCGATTCACTACGCCTTCGAGCATCTCCTGGCGGCCACTCACAGCTTGTGGGTTCAGTTGGTGGCTGAAGGCATGCTCGGCCAGCGACGCCAGGCTGAAGTCGCCGCCAAGCACGGCACGCCCGAAGGATTGGTCCCAGCCGGCATAACGCTGGGCCTTGAATTGTTCGAGGGCGTCGTTCTGCACCATGGCGGCGGCGCGTTCCAGTGACAGCGCCAGCACGTCCATTGCGGCCACGTGGCCATGGAACAGGTCCACTTCGTCGAGGCTTTGGCGGCGTACCTTGGAGTCGAAGTTGTAGCCGCCTCCCTTGAAGCCACCGGCCTTGAGTACCTCGTAGGTGACCAGGGTCAGCTCCTCGACGCTGTTGGGGAACTGGTCGGTGTCCCAGCCGTTCTGCGGGTCGCCACGGTTGGCGTCGATGCTGCCGAAAATTCCCAGGGATGCGGCGGTGGCGATCTCATGGTGAAAGCTGTGGCCGGCGAGGGTGGCGTGGTTGGCCTCGATGTTGACCTTGATCTCTTTCTCCAGGCCGAACTGATGCAGGAAGCCAAACACGGTGGCGCTGTCGTAGTCGTATTGGTGCTTGGTGGGCTCCTGTGGCTTGGGCTCGATAAACAGCTCGCCGGTGAAGCCGATCTTGTATTTGTGCTCGACCACCATGCGCATGAACCGCCCGAGTTGCTCGCGCTCGCGCTTGAGGTCGGTATTGAGCAGGGTCTCGTAGCCTTCGCGGCCGCCCCACAACACATAGCTGGAGCCCTTGAGACGGTGGGTGGCATTCATCGCGCTGAACACCTGGGCCGCCGCATAGGCAAACACTTCCGGGTTCGGGTTACTGGCGGCGCCGGCGGCAAAGCGCGGGTTGCTGAAGCAGTTGGCAGTGCCCCACAGCAGCCGGATACCGGTCTGTTCCTGATGGCCTTCGAGCTGGTCGACCATCCGCGCAAAGTTGTCGCGGTACTCGGCCAGGCTTGCGCCTTCGGGGGCCACGTCGGTGTCGTGGAAGCTGTAGTAGTCGATGCCCAGCTTGGAGAAAAACTCGAACGCCGCTTCGGCCTTGCCGCGTGCCACTTGCAGGGCTTCCCCCGGTTGCTGCCAGGGCCGCTGGAAGGTGCCGGAGCCGAACATGTCACTGCCGGGCCAGACGAAGTTGTGCCAGTAACACGCGGCCATCCGCAGGTGCTCGCGCATCGGTTTGCCGAGGATCAGCTTGTTTGCATCGTAGTGCCGGAAGGCCAGGGGAGAGTCGCTATCGGGGCCTTCATAGAGGATTTTTTCGACCGCGGGAAAGTAGGGCATCGCCAGATCCTTGTTGTTATGAGTGCTCGTTAACCTTGCCTCGATACTAGCAACGGCCCCCGGCCAACCGATTATGAAAATCACCAGAGCAGGGTTCGATTTTGAGTGGTTTTACGCGCATAGTGGCTCGACATATCGCATGGAGCCGCCCCTGTGAAAACTGTCCCGCCTGTGCACCGGATTGCCCTGCTGTTCAATGGCAACAAGATCTACGATCGCGGCATCATCACCGGGATCGGCAACTACCTGAGCAGTACGCGGGTGTCGTGGGATCTGTTCCTGGAAGAGGACTTCGTCTGCCGGCTCAAGGGTATCGAGCGCTGGCATGGCGACGGGATCATTGCCGACTTCGACGACCCGGCGATGGGCCCCGCGTTGGCGGGTGTGCATGTGCCGGTGGTGGCGGTGGGCGGGTCTTATGAGGATGAGCGGGCTTACCCACGGCATACTCCGTATGTGGCCACTGACAATTTTGCTTTGATCAAGCTGGCCTATGAACACCTGATCGAAGCCGGGCTGACGCGCTTTGCCTGTTTCAGCCTGCCTGAAGCCGATATCAACCGTTGGGCCCAGGAGCGCGAAAAAGCCTTCCGCCGCCTGCTGGAGCGCGATGGCTTGCCGGTGGAGGTGTATCGCGGGCTCGGCACCAGCGCGCCGCTGTGGGACTCGGCGGTGGAGCAACAAATTGCCTGGTTGCACAGCCTGCCCAAACCCATCGGCATCATCGCGGTCAGCGACGCCCGAGCCCGCCAGTTGCTGCAGGCCTGCCTCACCGCCGGCATCCCGGTGCCGGAGCAAGTGGCACTGATCGGCATCGACAACGACCCCTTGACCCGCACCCTGACCCGCGTGCCGCTGAGCTCGGTGATCCAGGGCACTGAAAAAATGGGCCGCACCGCCGCGCGCCTGCTGCACCAGATGCTGCACGGCATGCCTTCGGCAGGCAGCCAGATCCTGGTGCCGCCGGAAGCGGTCAACGTGCAGACCTCAAGCCTGCACCAACCCCTCGGCCATCCCTACGTGATGCAGGCGCTGCATTTCATTCGCCAGTACGCCTGCCAGGGCATCAAGACCGCCCAGGTCGCCAACTACGTCGGCGTGTCGCGGTCGTCCCTGGAAGCGCATTTTCGCAGTGAACTGAACCGCAGCGTCCACGATGAAATCCTGCGCTTCAAACTCGCGGCTGCGGTTTCCAGCCTGGAAAATACCAGGGCCGCGATTGCGGATATTGCCTATGACTGCGGGTTCAAATCCGCGCAGTACCTGCACACGGTGTTCAAGCGCGAGTTCGGGTGTACGCCGAGGGAGTACCAGGTAGGGCAGGTCGAGCGCGATTCGAGCGATGTCATTTCTTTGTCGCCTTGAGTCCCTATTTTGTCCTGAGCTTCGCTCCAGAACTTCAAGGGATTGAATCGTCTTATGCCGACTCTTACACGCAGAACGTTGTTGCAAGCAGCTGCCATCGGATCCGCCTACACCCTGTTGCCCGACTCCATTCGCCAGGCCCTGGCGATCCCCGCCAACAACCGCACCGGCACCCTGATGGACGTCGAGCATGTGGTGATCCTGATGCAGGAAAACCGCTCCTTCGATCACTACTTCGGCACCTTGCCGGGTGTGCGCGGGTTCAGTGACCGCTTCACCATTCCACTGCCGGGCGGGCACCGGGTGTGGGAGCAGCAGGGCGTTGGGCGGCGGATCCTGCCCTATCACCTGGACAGCTCCCGTGGCAACGCGCAGCGGGTCAGCGGCACGCCGCATTCCTGGGTCGACGAGCACGCCGCCTGGAGCAGCGGCCGGATGAACGCCTGGCCAACGTTCAAGACACCCACCTCGATGGGTTACTACCGTGAGCAGGAAGTGCCGTTCCAGTTCGCCCTGGCCAACACCTTTACCCTGTGCGACGCCTACCACTGTTCGGTACACGCAGGTACCAATCCCAATCGGCTGTTCCACTGGACCGGCACCAACGGCCCGACCGGTGCGAATGTGGCGGCGGTGGTCAACGAATGGGACGGCCCCGGCGCGGTGGGCGTGGGCTACACCTGGAAAACCTATCCCGAGCGCCTGGAAGAAGCGGGTGTGAGCTGGAAGGTTTACCAGTACCTGCCGGATAACTTTGGCGACAACCCCTTGGCCGGGTTTCGCCAGTTTCGTGCGGCCAGCGTCGCGGCCGGCAACCCCGCCGTGCCACCGAAAGACTTCAAGGATTTTGTGCCCTACAGCGATCAACTGAACGCCCGCGTGCCGTTGTACAAAGGCAATGGCAACACCCTGCCGGCGGTCAGCGGCAGCGACCTGGAATCGATCATCCAGGGCTTTCGCAAGGACGTGAACGACGGGCGCCTGCCACAGGTGAGCTGGCTGGTGGCGCCGGCCGATTACTCCGAACACCCCGGGCCTTCCAGCCCGGTGCAAGGCGGCTGGTTCACCCAGGAAATCCTCAAGGCACTGACCGCCAACCCGGACGTGTGGAGCAAGACGGTGCTGCTGGTCAACTACGATGAAAACGACGGTTTCTTCGACCACGTGCCGTCGCCGTCAGCCCCGTCCAAGCGCCTGGATGGCAGCTTTGCCGGCAAGTCCACGGTGAAGTTCGACAGCGAGATCTTCACCCACCCGGCACCGCCCGGCTCTAGCCAGCAACCCGCGCCGGACGGCGGGGTGTACGGCCCCGGGCCGCGAGTGCCGATGCTGGTGCTGTCGCCGTGGAGCCGTGGTGGCTGGGTCAATTCCCAGGCGTTTGATCACACCTCCGTGCTGCAATTTCTGGAGAAGCGTTTCCACGTGCGCGAACCCAATATCAGCGCCTGGCGCCGGGCGGTGTGCGGCGACCTCACCTCGGCCTTCAACTTCGTCAACCCCAACACCGAGACCCTGCCACCGCTGCACACCATCAGCCGCCAGGCCGCCGACTCTCTGCGTCAACGCCAGGAGCAACTGCCCCAGGTCGCCCTGCCGACGGTGGGCCAGCAACAGGCGCCGTTCCAGGCGCGAATGGCGCGGCCATCCCGGGCGCTGCCGTACCAGTTGAACGTTGAAGGCTCGGTTGACCGTCGCGCCAGTTCGGTGAGCCTGGACTTCTTCAACAATGGCGAACAGGGCGTGGTCTTCCACGTCTACGACCGCCTGCACCTGGACGAGGTACCGCGCCGCTACACGGTGGAAGCCGGCAAACACCTCAGTGACACCTGGCAAGTCGCGGGCGCCTACAAGCTCTGGCTGTTGGGGCCGAATGGGTTCCACCGTTCGTTCAAGGGCCACCTGCAGCGTCGCGAGCCGGAGTTATCCCTGGCGTATCACGGTGACACCTTGCTGCTGACCCTGGTCAACCCCGGCAAGCGTGCGGCCTCAATCACCATCGAGCGTTGCCCTTACACCAGGCAGGGGCCGTGGCTGCTGGAGATTGCGGGCGGCAGTACCGTGCAACGAACGTTCTCCTGCCAGCCGAATGGGGGCTGGTATGACTTCAAGCTACGTGACGAGCATGGCTGGGTTCGGCGGGTGGCGGGGCGGATCGAGACGGGGGCGCATAGCATCAGTGATCCGTTGATGGGCAAGCGTGTGTGAAAGGCTGTTGATCTGCGGGGTGATTTCGTGGGCTTTTTCCCTGTTTTGTGTAGGAGCAGGGCTTTCTCCCCATGCAGCGCTTGAAACGCCACCCCTCTGGGCCATAGCCTCACGCTTTTCCTGACACTGAGGCCCGGCATTGGGTAAGCGAAAAACGGTTTGGCCCACGGAGCGGGAAGTTCGACTGCGCTTTATCCTGCTGGCAATCATTGAAACGGCCTGTATTCGAGGCGTTCCCATCGAACGCCTGCTGCTTTCATACATACTGTTGCGCAACAAGCCGACCCAGGAGCAACTTTGGGAGGCCATCAGCGATTGCCTGCTCCTCGATGAGATGCGTGGCTTTCGATTTGAACCCGGGTCGGAAGCCGATCGGTTGATGCGCAAGATCAGCAGCGAAATCAATCAGTCCTGACGAGCCACCAGCGCCGGCGTGCGCGGCGGCACCAGGCGCTTGCTTCCCGTCGACTCATAGGCCGATGCCAATCGCAGCAGCGCCGAATCGTCATACGCCCGGCCGGCAAATGTCAGCCCCACCGGCATGCCGATGTCGGCCATGACGCCCATGGGCACCGTCACTGTCGGCACGCCCAAATGGCGGATGGCGAGGTTGCCGTTGGCGACCCACACTCCGTTGCTCCAGGCGATATCCGCCGACGCGGGATTCACATCCGCATCCGCCGGACCTACGTCGGCAACTGTCGGAAAAATCACCGCATCCAGCCCCAGGTTATCCATCCAGTCTTCAAGGTCGATGCGTCGTGTCTGTTCCAGGCCGCGCAGGCCGTCGGGCACGGTGCTGATCCTGTCCCACGGCGTGATGCCGCGCTCGGCCATGCGCACGTATTCGTCCATGCCGGCGGCCAGGTCGTCTTCGCGGTTGGGCAGGGTGCCGGGGTCGTGGGGGAAGATCTTCGGGCCGTCGACATCCGCCAGGCGGTTCAGCGCAGGGTCGCCGTTGGCCCGCAGGAAATCATCGAACGCCCAGGCCGACAGTTCCCACAATTCATCGTGGAGGAATTCCTTGGACACCAGGCCTCGGGTAAACACTTTCGGTGCGCCCGGGCGATCGCCTTCGCAATTGGAGACCAGCGGGAAATCCACCTCGACCACTTCTGCGCCGGCGGCTTCAAGTGCCTTGCGCGCAGCTTCCCAGAGCTCGATCACCGAGGCCCGGGTTTTGATTGGCTGGCCAGTAGGGCCGCCGATTCCCGGGGCGTCGCTGGTGCCTGCCTCGGGGTCGGCGTTGATGTACATGCGCGGCACGCCGAAGCGTTTGCCGGCGAGTGCATCGCCGGTCGCGGCCAGGTCTGCGTAGGATTGCGGGCGTACCGAGGCGACGCCGGGGATCGGCACCCAGGGTTGCATCCGCCACAGGTCGCCGCGTGTGTCGGGGTCTTCTGCGACCACGACGTCGAGCACTTCAAGCAGGTCGGCCATGGTCCGGGCGTAAGGCACGACCACGTCCATGGTCGGGGTCAGCGGCCAGTTGCCGCGCACCGAGATCACGCCACGGGACGGGGTGTAGGCACACAGGCCATTGTTGGACGCCGGGCCGCGCCCGCTGGACCAGGTCTCTTCCGCCAGGCCAAACGCCGCGAAGCTCGCCGCAGTGGCCGTGCCGGCGCCGTTGGAGGAGCCCGAGGCGAACGGTGCGGTGAGGTAGTCGGCGTTGTACGGGCTCTCGGCCCGGCCATATACGCCGCGCTGCATGCCGCCGTTGGCCATCGGCGGCATGTTGGTCTTGCCCAGGCAAATGGCGCCTGTTGCCCGCAGTCGCTCGATGGTGAACGCATCGCGGTAGGCAACCAGGTTCGCGAAAGCCGGGCTGCCGGAAGCGGCGGTGAGGCCCTTGACCAGGTAGCTGTCCTTGGCTGTGTAGGGAATGCCGTCGAGCGGGCCCAGGGTTGTGCCGCTGGCCCGGCGTGCGTCGGATGCCCGGGCTTCCTCCAGCGCTTGCGGGTTGCGCACCACCACCGCGTTGAGCGCGGTGGCAGTCGTGGGGGCGTCGTAGGCGTCGATCCTGGCGAGGTAAGCCTCGACCAGTTCAACCGCCGTGGTCTGGCCGGATTCGAGCGCAGTGCGCAGCTGGGCAATGGAAACTTCGGTTACTTCGATCACGTGGTTATCGCCGGGTGCAGAAAAGGGGGAGGGCTTGAGTGCTGACTCAATCCAATCAGTGAAAGTAGCTTACTGATAGATTTTTCATAGCGCCAGAGAATGGCATCCCTTACTGTGGCGCCTCAATTTCCTTATCGATAACGGTGCTGTTTATGTCCGATGAAGTGCGGCTTGTCGTCATCATCAATACCCAGCCTGGCCGGGGTGCGGACCAGTTGGCGGCCTTTGCCGGGCTCGCTCCGCTGGTCCGGGCCGAAGCCGGTTGTATCCAGTACGACCTGCATCCGGTCGAGGGCAACAGCGACAGTTTTGTGTTGATCGAGACGTGGGCTTCAAAGGCGGCGCTCAAGGATCACCACGCAGCGCCGCACATGCTGGAAGCCGCGAAGCACAACCCGACATTCCGTGCGGGCCCCTCCAACGTATTGGTGCTGGAACCTGCCGTCCAGGCACGTTGACTTCAACCCGCCAGCTCAAGGGGTTATCATTGCCCCTTCATTTTTTGCTGCCCGGAAAGATTTCGATGTTGTTTACAAGGACTGTCATGGCGAGCGCACTGCTCGCCGTTCTGGCCACCCAGGCCCACGCGTCCAGCCTGGACCTGACCTACGAGGCACCTGTCCTCAGCGCTGTACCGCTCACGCCGCAGGCTGAGCCCAAACCGCGCTTTCCGGTCAAAAGCCTTGCGCCGGTGACCGTGGAAAACAGCTGCACCGGCCGCGAGTGCACCTACGAAGGCGACATCAGCCTGCCCCGTGAGGAGCAGACTGTGCGGCGTATTTCCATCGGTATTCAATAAAGCCGGCTGGCGCCTCAGACGATCCCATACCGGGGCGCCGGCTTGCCTGTTTGCGTGGCCGCAAACAACGCACCACGCGCCGCATCATAGGTCTCCCACAACGAACCATCGGCCACCGACGGCCAGGTGATCGTCTCACCCTGATCCAGCCCGGCCAGTGCCGCGTCCACCAGGTTTTCGGTGGTCATGACCGACTCCTGTTGCAGGGCGGAAAGCGGAATGCCCGACGCGTCCCAGATCTCGGTAGCGGTGGCTGCCGGCAACACGATCTGCACCTTCACCCCGGTTTCCGCCAGTTCCGATTGCAAGCCACGGCTGAATGCCAGGACATAGCTCTTGGTGCCGCTGTACACCGAGCTGACCGGCAGCGAGTGCACGCCCAACACCGATGCCACGTTGATGATCAAGCCTTCATTGCGCACCAGCATGCCCGGCAGCGCCGCGTGGGTCAGGCGGGTGAGGGCGGTGATGTTCAGGGCGATCTGGGTCGTGGAATCCTCGACCGAGGATTGAGCCAGCGGATGCAGGCGGGCCAGGCCGGCGTTATTCACCAGCACCTGGATCGCCGGGTTGCCGGCGAGCAGGCTTTCAACACGGGCCAGGTCCGCGGGGTTTACCAGGTCGGCGCCGATGGTCTGGACCTCGCGCCCGTAGGCTTGAGTGATCTTCGCCGCCAGTGCTTCGAGGCGGTCTTCACGACGGGCGACCAGGATCAAGTCGTAGCCACGGGCTGCCAATCGGTCGGCATACACGGCGCCAATACCTGAAGAAGCACCCGTGATCAGGGCAATTTTTGTGGAAGCAGGGATCGACATGAACGGCTCCAATAGATGAGTACTCAACCAATATTGTTGAGGGCTCAAGTTATAGGCTTGGCGTTTGTCCTTGTCAATGGTTTAGTACTCAATCATTCTACCGGCATGGAGGATCTGAAAATGCCAACACACAAGACTGACAAGCCTGATGCCCGCGCCGACCTTTTGAGCCTGCTGGGGGACGTGGCGTGCACCAACAACGCACTGCGCCGTGCCGCCCGGCGGCTGGGCCAACTGTATGACGAAGCGCTGGCGCCGATTGGCCTGAAGGCTACGCAGGTCGGCTTGCTGGGTGAAATCGCCCGGTGGGCGGCGGTGGATGAGCAGGCAGGGCCGACGTTGCAGGAGCTGGCCGGACGCCTGGCGATCCTGATGTCGGCGCTGACCCATGCGATGAAGCCGCTGGTGCGCGACGGGATTGTCGAGCTGCGCCCGGATGCCCTGGACAAGCGCACCAAACGCTGCGTGCTCACGCCCAAGGGCGAAGCCCTGTTCAGTGAGGCGCTGGTGTACTGGGCGGCCGCCAATAACCGGGTAGAGGAGGTGCTGGGGCATGATTCGGCCGCGCAGCTGCGGGGCATGGCAGACCATGTCGCCTCCGAAGAATTTCTGGCGGACTACAACAGCCGATCCGCGCAGGCATAAGCCAGATCCTTTGGTTATTAGACAGACGCCGTTCGCCCATCCGATGCTGGGCCCCTCTCGATCAGGGGCTTTCCATGACCACTCAACGCCAACTGAAGCTGGGCGCGTTCATGCGTCCGGTCAGCATCCACACCGGCGCCTGGCGCTATCCCGGCGCTTACCGTGACGCCAACTTCAACTTCACGCACCTCAAGCAGTTTGCCCAGACCCTGGAGAAAGCGCGTTTCGATGCGTTCTTCATGGCCGACCACCTGGCCCTGCTCAACATGCCCATCGACGCGTTGAAGCGCAGCCACACCGCCACCTCCTTCGAACCGTTCACCTTATTGTCGGCCCTGAGCCAGGCCACCGAGCACATCGGCCTGGTAGCCACGGCCTCGACCACCTACGACGAACCGTTCCACATTGCCCGGCGCTTCGCGTCCCTGGATCACCTGAGCAACGGCCGCGCCGGCTGGAATATCGTCACCACTGCCAACCCGGATGCGGCGCAGAATTTCGGCCTGGAGCAGGCCTATGCCCACGACGAGCGCTACGCCCGTGCGCGGGAGTTCTACGATGTGGTCACCGGGCTCTGGGACAGTTGGGCCGATGATGCCTTCATCCGCGATGCCGACAGCGGTGTGTACTTCGACCCCGACAAGCTGCACACCCTCAATCACCAGGGCCGCTACCTCAATGTGCGCGGCCCGCTGCACATTGCCCGCCCGGTGCAGGGCTGGCCGGTGATCGTGCAGGCCGGCGCCTCGGAGCCCGGCCGGCAATTGGCGGCAGAAACCGCCGAGGTGATCTTCGTGGCGCCCGGCACGCTCGAGGAAGGGCGTAAATTCTATGCCGATATCAAGCGCCGGATGCTGGCGGTGGGGCGGCATCCCGACCATCTGAAGATCTTGCCCGGGGCGTTTGTGGTGGTCGGCGATACGCTGGAAGATGCGCGGCGGATTCGTGCGCATCTCGACAGCCTGGTGCATTACGAAAGTGCGATTGCCTCGCTGTCGATCGCGCTGGGTACCGACGCGACGAAGTTTGATCCCGACCAATACCTCCCGGCGATTCCCCAAACCAACGCCAGCCAGAGCTCCCGCGAACGGGTACTGGCGCTGGCTGATCGCGAACAGTTGACGGTGCGCCAATTGGCCCAGCGTCTTGGCGGTTATGCAGGTCTCTCGTTTGTCGGCACCGCCCACAGTATTGCCGATGAGATGCAGCAGTGGCTGGAAGAAGAGGGCAGCGATGGCTTCAACATCATGTTCCCGTGGCTGCCGGGCGGGCTCGATGACTTTGTGGCCAGGGTGGTGCCCGAGTTGCAGGGGCGCGGGATCTTCCGGCGCGAGTACGAAGGCTCTACCCTGCGGGAAAACCTCGGACTGCCGCGTCCGGCGAACCGCTTCTTCGCCGAATGAGCGGGTATTTCTACCGTGGTTAGATCGTTTATTTCCTTCTGATTGGGGGCCATTCCCCAATCGCATATCCATCGCGCCGGTTTGGCCCTGATAGCGGAGCCGGCCGGCGTGATCACGCCAAAGCATCTGTCATCGCGGAATTATCCGCTGCCGCGCCCCGGGAAATCCCCATGCAGCGTCTATTCCTGCTGCTGGGCCAGCGTCTTGCGCCGTTGTGCGGCCTCTCTAGAATCGGCCCCAGAACTTACTCATTTCCTGTCGATTACGGAGTTTCGAAGATGATGAACGCCATGCAGATGCCAATGAACAACGCGATGCCGATGATGCCGATGATGGGCATGCCGATGATGATGGCAACCATGACCTGCAAGATGACCGACGAGGCCATGATGTGCACCATGAAGCCGGCCGCGGGCATGGACATGGCGATGTTCAAGAATAACGCCGAAATGATGGCGATGATGATGAACTGCGGCATGCCGATGATGATGCAGTGCGCCAACATGTCGATGATGTGCATGTCTGAAGACGGCATGGCGATGATGAACAGCATGTCGGCCATGAACATGCCGATGATGATGCCGATGGGCATGCCTATGCCGATGATGAAGTGCGTCATGGAATGCAAGATGGAAGCCGACTGCATGACCTGCAAGATGATGCCGATGCCTGGCATGAGCATGGACATGATGAACAACTGCTGCATGCTGATGATGAAGATGATGAACGACTGCGCCATGCCGATGATGATGAGCTGCAACGGCATGCCGATGATGTGCTGCACCTGCTGATTGGTTTGGCGTGAAATCAAAAAGCCCCGGCGTGTGCCGGGGCTTTTTGCGTTTCAGTCCAGGCGTTCCGGGTAGGTGATCACCAGGAACGCCACCGCCTCACTGTCTGCGGGGTTGCGGTAGCGGTGGGGCTGGTCGGCGTAGAACAGGATCGAATCACCGGTGGACAGCAGGTAGCGTTCCTCGTTGACGCTGACTTCCAGCACGCCCTGGGCCACCACCAGGTTTTCCTGGATCCCGGGCCCGTGACCTTCTGAAATCTCCTCGCCGAGGGCCTTCAGGCGTATCTCGTAGAACTCCGACTGGCGCGCCATATCGTAGGGAAACAGCGCCCGGCTGATGAAGCTGCCATCGGCGCTCACCAGGCGTTTGCTCTGTTGCGCCGGCAGCAGCTCAACCCCTTCGAACGCTCGATTTTCCAGGAACGCCGCCACCGACACTTTCAAGCCTTTGGCGATCTTGCACAGCACCTTGATCGACGGCACGCTGCGCCCGGACTCGATCTGCGCGAGCATCGCCCGGCTTACGCCGCAGTTGCGCGCCAGGGCATCCAGCGACAGGTAGCGTTTACTGCGCAGGCGCTGCAAGTTCTGCGCGACGCACTGGCCGATGGCGTCATCGTCGCCGCTGTTGCAGTCCTTGGGTTTGGTGGGGAGGTCGGGCACTTCGGGTATCGCGTGCAGGAAATTCATCGCCTCACGCCCGGCGGGTATCGCTGGACGTGGTGACGTGTGCGGTGAACAGCGCGACCCCGGCCCGTGCCGCATACATCGCCCACATCAGTTCAGCCGCTGCGCGAGCCTGGCGGCGTTTGCGGTGGAGGGTGAAATCGATGACGGTGGCGGATGTTTGCATGACGTAAATCTCTGGGGACTCAATGGCTCTACAGTAATCGGTGCCGCTTATTTCCATAAATACTGAGTTTGCATTTGGTAATTCTATTTTGGACTTAACGCCGATGGGGGCCTGTGCGTTCATCAATGGTGACCCGCCGCGCTTCACGGGCTTCCCACCACAGACCTTGTGCCGGACCGAGCCCGTCGCAAAAACGAATTCCAAGGATTTACCCCCATGCCCCCCGCGTTTCCGTTCACCTCCCGAAAAGCCTGGCCCTTGCTGGGCTTTGGCGCCGCCCTGAGCTTCAGCCCGGTTTCCCAGGCTGACGACACATTGCAACTGGCACCCGTCGAAGTCAGCAGCGCCGAACTCAGCGCCGACGAACTGGCCGAGGTCCAGCTCAAGAGCGTTCCCGGCGCTACCAACTACATCGACATGGGCAGCGTCGATCAGGGGCGGGTGAGCACCAACGAGGACGTATTCAAGTACCAGGCCGGTGTTTATGCCAAGGCGGCAAACAACGAAGGGGTGAAGCTTTCGATCCGTGGCTCGGGTATCAACCGGGGCCCAGGCGCCCACGCTTCCGGCCTGTATGAAACCTTCGACGGCCTGCCACTGACCGGCCCGGGTGGCACGCCCTACGAACTCAAGGACCCGTTGTGGCTCAGCCGCGTTGAAGTGCTGCGTGGCGCCAACGGTTTTGACCAGGGCGCATTGGCCCTGGGTGGGGCAGTCAATTACGTGACCCACACCGGCTACGACGCGCCCAGGCTGCAAGTACGCTACGAAGCCGGCAGCCATGGCTACGGCCAGCGGGAGATCAGCTCGGGCCAGGTGCTGGGGGATGCCGACTACTACATCAGCCTCACCGACTCGCAATACGACGGTTTCCAGGACCACAGCGCCGGCAGCGGCAAGGGCATCGCGGCCAACTTCGGCTACCGCTTCAACCCCGACCTGGAAACCCGCTTCTACTTTCGCTACCGCGAAACCGACAACGATTCCCCCGGCAAACTGACCCGCGACCAGATCAGCCACGACCCGCGCGCCGCCGCCAGCCTCAACGTGGCGCGAGACTCGAAACGCACGCAACCGGGCTCGACCTGGATCGCCAACAAAACCACCCTGCACCTGGACGACAACGCCCGGGTCGAGGTCGGGCTGGCGTATCACGATTACCCGATGGACCTGCGCGAGGGCACCAACCGTCTCAAGGTTGCCTACACCGACGTCAGCGGCACCCTGAATTACATCCGCCAGGACACATTGTTCGGGCGTGACAGCAAGACCACCCTCGGCCTGCGCACCACCCAGGCGATGCCGAACAACGGTGGCTCGGAATTCGTGCGGATCCCCACCGGCAATACGGCGGGCTACACACCCGGCACCAAGACCCGCGACTACAGCTACCTGGGTTCGGACACCGTGCTGCATATCGGCAACGACCTGGAACTGCTGCCGGACCTTTGGCTGACCACCGGGCTGGCGGCGATCTATACCCGTCGTGAAACCGAAGTCAGCTACCCGCAGACCCACACACCCGTCAGCCAGCACGATTGGGATTACGCGCCCAGGGTTGGCCTGCGCTACGACTTCAGCCCCCAATTGCAGGTGTACGGCAACCTGAGTCGCTCGGTGGAACCGCCCCATGCGTGGTCGATGATCTGGGGTTCCAACAAGTACTTCCCCGTGGGCAGCGGCCCGGCCAGCGGTTTGCAACGTGAAGGGGTGAAGCTGAAAAACCAGACCGCCACCACCCTGGAAGTCGGCGGTCGCGGTGAAGCGTGGTTCGGTCAGTGGGACCTGGCGCTGTACCGCTCCGAGGTGCGCCACGAACTGCTCAGCGTCGAAACCCAGGCCGCGACGTCCACCACGTCCGCAATAATCGCCGAATCCAACGCCAGCCCAACCGTGCACCAAGGCCTGGAGCTGAGCCTGATCAGCCCGCTGTGGGACGGTGGCCGCACGGGCCAGCTCGCCCTGCGCCAGGCCTACACCTACAGCGACTTCCACTACCGCAACGACGACCGCTTCGGCGACAACACCTTGCCCGGCATCCCCAGGCACTACTACCAGGCGCAATTGCGCTACAGCCACCCGAGCGGTTTCTACACCAGCCTCAATGGCGAACATTCATCGCGGGTCGCGGTGGACTACGCCAACTCCTACTACGCGGCGGCCTACACACTGCTCGGCGCGACGCTCGGGTACGACGCGCCGAAGCACGACTGGCAAGCCTGGGTCGACCTGCGCAACCTGACCAACCGGCGTTACGCGAACACGGTCACGCCGGGTTATGACGACAAGGGGCTGGATGTGGCGCGGTCGACGCCGGGGGATGGCATGGGGGTTTACACCGGGGTTTCCTGGAGCTGGCGTTAATCCGTAAAGTGTTTGATGTTCGCAGTGGGTGATTGCGGGCAAAGGTCACGTTCAGCGAACGAAGGCTGCATGCACCAGGCGCTGCAGCTGCGTTCGCTCCCACAGGCTCATCAGATCGAGCGGATTGGTGCCGTAACGTTGCCAGGTGTCCAGTGAACCTTGCCTGTTATCCGGTGCAATACAGCGCAGGCAGCACTCCAGAGCCGTCCCGCAGGTTGACAGCGTGACCTGCCAGCCGTCGATGTCGACAACCATTTGCTCGTCGCTGGAGCTGACGGGTTTCAGCGTTCGAACCTCTAATGCCACGTCCTTGAGCAGTTGATAGGCCTCGCGGGTGGAGACCGTGTTGGCGAAGGTTGTCATGCGTGATGTCCTTGTATGAGTCGCAGAAGTGTCGCGTGCGCACTGGTCGCTTTCAAGGTGGGCACAGCAAGTCGCAGATTCATTGCAACCCATCACTCCATCCTTGCTCCCCCTTCGTTTTACTGTCATCGTTCGCGCAATTGGTAATCTTTCTTGTTTGAGAAATTTTTGCGCATGCATGACTTTCCTGTAGCTGATGGTGATACAACCCGTCGCCAGCAGACCATCACCACCCTCTACAGCGACCATCATTCCTGGTTGCACGGTTGGCTGCGCAAGAAACTCGGCTGCTCGCAACATGCCGCCGACCTGGCCCACGACGCGTTTATCCGCATCCTGCTGCTGGCCGATCCCCATACCATCAAGGAACCCCGCGCCTTCCTGGCCACCACGGCGGGGCGCTTGATGATCGATGGCGCGCGTCGGCGGCGCATCGAAAAGGCCTACATGGAAGCCCTGGCGATCCAGAGCGAAGATGCCGGCATGCCGGACCCGGCGGCGATTCATGTGGCACTGCAGGCCCTGGAACGCATTGCCGAAATGCTCATCGGCCTGCCCGCCAAGGCCCGCGAGGCATTCCTGCTCAGTCGCCTCGACGGGCTGACCTACAGCGAAATCGCCGAACAACTGCAGGTGTCTTCCAGCACCGTGAAGAACTACATCTCCAGTGCGTTGGTGCATTGCTATCACACCCTGCACGGGGCGGACCCGCTGTCGTGAGTTCCGAGCAGATCATCAGTGAAGCCGCCCGCTGGCTGACGTTGTTGCACGACGACCACGTGACCGAGGCCGACCGCGCGGCCTTCGAGAAATGGTGCCAGGCCGATCCACGGCATGCCGTCGCCATCGAGCGCATGCGCAGCCTGTGGGGCAGCCTCGACGAGTTGCCCGCCGCCCCGGCGCGCATGGCCCTGAACCGTGCATTTGCCCCACAGAAAACAAGGTTTGCCGCCCGTAGCACCCAGGCCGTCGCGCTGTTGGGTGTGTTGCTGTGCGGCTGGGCCGGGATTGAGCGCCTGCCGGTGTGGATGGCCGACCAACGCACCAGCGTGGGCGAACGGCGCCAGGTGGCACTGACCGACGGCAGCCAGGTGCAGCTCAACAGCAACTCGGCACTGGACGTGAAGTTTGACGGCCACCAACGGGTGATCGAACTGTTGCAGGGCGAGATGTGGGTCGAGGTAGCCAAGGACGCGCAACGGCCGTTCGTGGTGCACACCGACCAGGGCACGGCCACGGCGTTGGGCACGCGGTTCCTGGTGCGCAAGGCCGAGGATGGCGCGACCGTGGTCACCGTGATCGAGTCCACCGTGGCCGTCAAAGGCACCGTTGCGGGCGACGTGAAAGTGCCGGCGGGGCAGAAGTCCACGCTCCAGGACGGCCGTGCCGGCACCCCACAACCCATCGGCAACGCCGACCCGGACGCCTGGACCCGTGGTTTGCTCAAGGTCGACGACCAACCCCTGAGCGAGGTCCTGCAAACCCTCGCCGGTTACCGCCATGGGCTGGTGCGCTTTGATCCGCAGGCGCTGCAAGGGATGCGCGTGTCCGGGGTATTCAAGCTCGACGACACCGGCGCGGCCCTGGCGTCACTGGCGGATAACCTGCCGATCAAGGTCGAGTACTTCACCGATTTGGTGGTGGTGATCAAGCCTCGGTAAAAAGTCTGAATAAAAACTGCTCTCATTCATACCCGATTTTCCGACATGGCCGTCATGACTAATAGAACCCCCATTTCCCAGGACTTCTCATGTCGCGCCTTGCTCGTCCTTTACAGCCATTGACCCTTTCAGTGGCGATGGCGTTTGCCGCCGTACCCCTGCTGACCGTTCAAGCGTCCTACGCGGCTGAAAGCGCTGCGTTCTCCATTCCCGCCGGTGACCTGAGCCAGGCCCTCAACAGCCTCGCCGAACAGGCGGGCCTGGTATTGGCCTTTGATTCGAGCCTGACCCGTGGCAAACACAGCAATGGCCTGAACGGGCAATACAATACCGACGCCGCCCTGGCCCAAGTGTTGGCCGGCAGCGGCCTGCAAGCCCTGAAGATCGCCGACGACCGCTACCGTCTCGAAGCCATCCCGCACACCGATGGCGCCATGGAGTTGCAGGCCACCACCATCAGCGGCGCGTACCAGTCGGAAAGCCCCACCGGCCCGGTGTCTGGCTACGTGGCCACCCGCAGCCTGTCGGGCACCAAGACCGACACCGCACTGATCGAAACCCCGCAGTCGATCTCCGTGGTCACCAAAGACCAGATGCGCGCGCAGAACGCCGAGAGCCTCAACCAGATCCTGCGCTACAGCGCTGCCGTGATCCCGGAAACCCGTGGCTCCACCGCCTCGCGTCTCGACCAGTTGACCATCCGTGGCTTCACCCCGGCGACCTACCTCGACGGCCTGCGCATGCCGTCGAGCCGGGATGCCTTGCCGCAAAAAGACGCCTTCGACCTGGAGCGCGTCGAAGTGCTGCGCGGGCCGGCGTCGGTGCTGTACGGGCAGGGCACCCCCAGCGGGGTGATCAACATGGTCAGCAAACGCCCGCTGGACACGCCGTTCCATGAAGTCGGCGTCGAGTACGGGACCTTCAACAAGAAGCGCACGACCTTTGACTTGAGTGGCCCGCTGGACGATCAAGGCGTGTATTCCTACCGCGTTGCCGGCCTGTTCGACGATGCCGACGGGCAGATCGACCACACCGAAACCCGGCGTCAATCCCTGTCCACCGCCTTCACCTGGCGCCCGGACGAGAATACCTCGCTGACCTTGCTCGGGCACTTCCAGAAGGACCCCAAGGGCGCGTCCTACGGCTCGATGCCAGCCTGGGGCTCGGTGCTGCACAGTCCGACCGGGCGCAAGATCGACGTGGATTTCTACGACGGCGAGAAAAGCTTCGAGAAGAGCGACCGCGAGTATTACTCCATCGGCTACGCCTTCGAACATCACTTCAACGATGTCTGGACTGTGCGCCAGAATGCGCGCTACCTGCGCAGCGAAGGGCAATACCGCAGCCTCTACAGCAACTACCTGGAGAGCGATTACCGCACCATCCGCCGCTCGACCACTGCCAGCGACGTGAACATCGACGCCTATGCCCTCGACAACCAGTTGCAGGCCAAATTCGACACCGGCCCGTTGCAGCACACCGTGCTGATGGGCGCCGATTACCAGAACACCAGCACTGACACCAAGTCGGGCAACGGCGTGTACACGGCAGGGCCTACGCTGGATATTTTCGACCCGGTCTACGGCGCGGCCGTGCCGGTGCCGGCCTACACCAGCGACGCCACCTCGCGCAGCGAGCAAACGGGGGTGTACCTGCAAGAGCAGATGAAGTGGGACAAATGGGTGCTGTTGATGGGCGGGCGTTATGACTGGGCCAGCACCGACAACAGTACCCTGGCGATGACCACCCAGAAAAAGACCAAGTCGTCCCAGGACAGCAAGGCCTTCACCGGCCGCCTGGGCCTGGTCTACCTGTTCGATAACGGCCTGGCGCCGTATGTCAGCTACTCGGAATCCTTCCAGCCGCAATCCGGCACGGGCTACGGCGGTTCGACGTTCCAGCCGACCGAGGGCAAGCAGACGGAAATCGGCATCAAGTACCAGCCGCCGGGCAGCAACAGCTTCATCACGGCTGCCATTTTCGACCTGCGCCAGACCAACGTACCGACGCTGGACCCGGACGCTTCCCACCTGTGCAACGGCTCGCGTTGCCAGATTCAGGACGGTGAAGTGCAATCCCGCGGGTTTGAACTGGAAGGCAAGGCCAGCCTGAACGACAACCTGGATATCACTGCGGCCTATGCCTACCTGGATAACCGCATCAGCAAATCCAACAACACCGTGCGTTATGCGCCCATCAGCGACATCGGTGTCGGTCCGGCCATTGCGGCCGAAGGCACCACCACCTACGCCGTTCCGCGTCATACCGCGTCGGCCTGGGCGGATTATACCCTGCACGACGGCACGCTGAAGGGCTTCGGCGTAGGCGCCGGTGCGCGCTATGTCGGTTCTTCCTGGGGCGATACCGCCAACACCCTGAAGGTGCCGGGCTACACCTTGTTCGATGCAGCGGTGCACTACGACATTCCGCACATCAATCGTCAGGGTGACAACCTGCGCCTGGCAGTGAACGCCACCAACCTGGCGAATAAAGAGTACGTCGCGTCCTGCTATTCCTACTCGTGGTGCTGGTATGGCTCGCAGCGTACCGTGCAGGCCAGTGCGACCTATCAGTGGTAAATAAAAAGGCCTTGGCGAAAGGATTCGGGAGCAGCATCGCCAAGGCCGAAAAACGTTAGTTCGCCACCGGCTCAATCAGCTTGGAAACCACCGGCGCCTGCCACTGCTCCAGGGCATCAATCAGGGCGCCGGGGTCTGCGTTGAACATCAGCATCCGGCTGTGTTCGACCTTCATGAAGCCCTCCTGCACAGCGTGATCGAGCAGGGCGCGCACCGGGTTGAAGAACCCCGCCGTATTCAGGCACGCCACGCCCTTGTGGTGTTCGCCGACCTGGGTCAGCGTGGCCGCCTCGAACAACTCCTCCAGGGTACCCAGCCCGCCGGGCAAGGCAATGAAACCGTCGGCGCAGTCGCTCATGCGTGTCTTGCGGCTGCGCATGTCTTGGGTCACTTCATGGTGGGTAAGCCCGGCGTGGGAATGGCCGCGTTCATGCAGTAACTCGGTGATCACGCCGATGACTTCGCCACCTTCAGCCAGCGCAGCGTCCGCCACCACGCCCATCAAGCCCTTGTGGGTGCCGCCGTAGACCAGGCGTATGCCGCGCCGGGCGATTTCCCGGCCGAGGGCTTGGGCGCCATCCGCATAGCGCGGGTTGAAGCCGAAATTGGTACCGCAGAAAACTGCGAGGCTGCGCAGGGGAGTGGGCATGGGCATTCCAGGCGGGTGAGGACAGGCTGTCCAGCATGGCGCCACTCGCCGGTGGGCAAAAGAGCCAAGAACCGGCTGGCGGATCAGGCCATGAGTGCGTCCAGGATGCGTTTTCCAAGGGCTTCGGCGATGGCCTCGGACTCGATATTGGCAAAGCCCAGCAGCAGGCCGGGGCCGGTCTGGCCTTGAATGTTCCAGTCGCTCAAGGCTTCGGCATAAATGCCGGCCTGCGTCAGTCGTTCCACGCACAGGCGGTCTGACTGTTGTGCATTGAGGCGCAGGATCAAGTGCATCCCGCCCGGCTGGGCGTCAATCGAAATATGCTCGCCCAAGGCCTTGCGCAAGCCCCTGGCGGTGGCCTCCCGACGCTCACCGTAGAGCTTGCGCATGCGCTGGATATGCCGCGCAAAATGCCCCTCGGTCATAAACGTTGCGACGATCGCTTGGGTCAACTCCGGGCAGCCCCCGAGGAAGGTCTGGCTGACATGTTCGAAGCGTTCCACTTGAGCTGCCGGCACCACCAGATAGGCCAGGCGGATGCCGGGGAACAAAACCTTGCTGAAGGTTCCGGCGTACAGCACTCGGCCGTCGCGGTCCAGGCTCTTGAGGGCCGGCAGCGGGCGGCTCACGTAGCGGTATTCGCCGTCGTAGTCGTCCTCGATGATCCAGGCCTGCTGGCGACTCGCCCAATCCAGCAGTTCCAGGCGCCTGGGCAAGGACAGCGAGACACACAGCGGGCTTTGATGGGCCGGCGTGACCACTACGGCGCGGGCGCCTTTGCCCTGTTGCACGGCCCGGGATACCTGCATGCCATCCGGGTCCACCGGCACCGGTATGGCCTTGATATTCAGGTAATCCAGCAACGGCCGGGTGAACAGGTAGCCCGGGTCTTCCACCAGCACCCGATCGCCCGGTTCCAGCAGTGCATGGGCGATCAGCCCCAGCGTATTGCGATAGCCCGAGGTGACGAAGACCTGCGCCGGCGAACAGTGGATGCCCCGGGCGACCTGCAAGTAGCTGGCAATCGCCGTGCGCAGCGAGTGCAGGCCGAACACGCACGGGTTGGCCATGTCGGCGACCTGGGTGGCCCGCACGCAGCGGGCGGCGATTTTCGACCAGATCTTGCGAGGGAACGCATCCAGTGCGGGCAGCCCCATTTGAAACGGCAACACGGCGGCCTTGTGCCGCACGGCATTCTGGTCGCTGGCCGTCATGGGGCGCTCCGGCAGGCTGGCCTTGATCCCTTCAGCCACCACCGTGCCGGCCTGGCCTCGGGCCTGGATATAGCCCTCGGCTGCCAGCAGCGAATACGCCGTGTCGATGGTGCCCCTGGCCAACCCCAGCTCCTTGGCCAGGGCCCGGGCTGCGGGTATGCGTTCGCCCGGCTTGAGCAAACCGTCGGCAATCGCGCTGCGGAACCGCCAGTAAAGTTGCCGGTAAATCGGCTCCGCGGCGCCGGCGTCCAGCGGTGAAAAGGCCTTGATCGAAGTGCTCATCCGGCGGCGGGTCCTGTTCAGGTGGCGAAATAATCGTGCAGCGCCTGGTCGGTCTGGCGGCGCGTCTGGGCCAGAGTTTCCGGGCGGGAAGCGGTGCCTTCGACGGTGAAGAAGGTCACGTCATGCAGGCCGATCATGCCCAGTATGGTTTTCAGGTACGGCGTCAGGAAGTCCGGCTGGTGCGCGCGCTCCCCGGAAAACCGCCCGCCTGAGGCGATGGCGACGAACACTGGCCGGTCCTGCAACAGGCCGATCTTGCCCTGGGCCGAGATATCGAAGGTGCGGCGCACCCGTGCGATGTGATCGAGCCATAGCTTGAGGGCTGCGGGCACCGAGTAGTTATGCATGGGGGTGGCGATCACCACAATGTCGGCCAGCTCCAGTTCCTGAACAAGCCGCTCGGACTGGGCCATCGACCCCTCGGACGAGACGTCCACGAGGGACTGCTGGGACGTTGCATAAGGCTCGTCCACCGGTGCCAGGGCATTTGCGGCAATGCCGCGCTGGATCACCTCGGCGTCTGGATGCCGCTGGCGCAGGCATTCAATGATCTTGAGGGAGAGGGCGTTGCTTTCTGACGCTGGCCCGCGAGGGCTGGCACTGACATGGAGGATATTCATGGTGCGCTGCTTCCTGGATGGATGGCCTTCAGTCTACGAACCTCATGACCCAGGCCAAAGAGCCAAGAATCAAGATTCAGAGTAGGCCATGTCCGCGCATTCATGGTCTGGTGTTCAAGCCAGATCATGGATCTTTTGGGGTAGGCCATGGCGCCGCAAGATGGCGGCTTCATCCAACCGCTACAGGATTTCACCATGACAACGCGTCTCGACTACTCCAAAGCTTCCCCTGAAGGTTACAAGGCGTTCGGCGGGGTTTACGTCTACCTGCAAAACAGCGGCCTGTCCAAGGAGCTGATCGACCTGGTCTACCTGCGGGTTTCGCAAGTCAACGGCTGCGCCTTTTGCATCGACATGCACTCGCGGGACCTGCTCAAGCAAGGCCTGGCCGTGGACAAGCTGGTGCTGGTGCCAGTGTGGCACGACGCTGGCGCAGTCTTCACCCAGCGTGAGCGCGTGGCGCTGGCCTTTGCCGAAGCCGTGACCGCCAGTGATGTTTCGGACGCCGACTATGCGGCAGCGGCCGCCGAGTTCAGCGACAAGGAACTGGCTGACCTGACCTACGGCATCGCCTTGATGAATGCCTTCAACCGACTGGGCATCACCTTCCGTACCACGCCAGCGGCGGCTGCCAAGGCATAGCCAACGCTGATTCGGTGTGGCGGGGCTGCTCGCCACACACTCACTGTATTTCCTGAGGGCTCATCCCATGGCATGGCTACTGCTCGGCTTGGCCGGCATCCTTGAAATCGCCTTCGCGTTCGCGATGAAGGCCTCGGACGGTTTCACCCGATTCACCCCCGGATTGCTCACCGTCGTGACCGGCGTTTCCAGCGTGATCCTGCTGTCGATGGCACTGCGCACCCTGCCGGTGGGCAGCGCCTACGCAGTGTGGACTGGAATCGGCGCAGCGGGCACCGCGATCCTCGGCATGGCTTTGCTGGGCGATTCCACCGCACCGTTACGAGTGCTGTGCATCGTACTGATCCTGGCCGGCGTGATCGGCCTGAAACTGGTCTCCGCCAACTAGTGCTGCCTGCGAGCGGGTATTTCTCGGAGATGGCCTTTTAACATTCCCACCCACTCTTTATCATCCGCCCCCAGCAACTCCGGCCATGGAGACGCTCCATTCACTAAGGAAGTCGTAATGCACATTGGAAAAATGCTGGGGTTGGCCCTGATCACGTTGTCGATGGGCGGCTGCGCCAGCTTCACGAAAGACGAAGTAGCACCCGTCACGCTGCCGTCGAAGGCCAGCTACGCCAACAAACCGAACGTCTACGTAGACTTCAAGTTCTACCAGGGCGAGCCGACAAATGCCGCCGCGGCCGAAGTCCCACAAGCGCGTGACATGCTCAAGCCACAGCTGCAGAAAGTCCTGACTGACTCCGGCCTGTTTGGTCGCGTGACCCTGGATGAATTCCAGAAGCAGCCAGGCGATTACAGCCTGCGCCTGAAGGTCTACAACCATCCACCGGGTGGCGGCCAACTGGTATTGGCCTTTATCAGCGGCTTTACCTTCACCATCATTCCGGCGCTGGGGACTGATCAGTACACCATGAAGCTGGAATCGGTGGACGCACAAGGCCAGGCGCTGAGCACCGGCACCAACCACGACTCGATCAATACCTGGATGGGCATCTGGTTCATCCCGTTGATGGCCAATACGCCGAAAGACGCGGTGACCGATACCTTCACCCGCCAGGTCAATGCCCTGCTCAAGCAAATGGTCGACGGTAATAACCTGAAGTATTCGGCGCTGGATGCCGGCGTGCCACGGGCGTGACACGTAACTGAACGTTTGAAACAGCTGCGAGGGCAGGGTGGCCGATCCTCGCAGCCCAGGCCTTACTTAAGCGCCTTGATGAACAACGGGTCGCTGTACAGCGACTTGAGCAAATCCCGCACCATCGGGTTGTAGGCGTTGGCGGCATTCGGGATCGCAATGAACCCGAAGAACGAACTGGGCCAGGTGTGATTCACTTCCTTGGTCGCGTCGTACACCACGTCATTGCCCTTGAGCAGGGTAAACCGCGCGGCCAGGGTGCCGTTGCCGGAGCCCATGCCTGCCGACAGCGAATTCTTCACCACCAGCACTTGCAGATGACGTTCTGCTTGCGGGTTCAGCAGGCCTGCCAGTTGCAGTTCCTGGGTGATTGCAGCCTGGATATGCGCCGGAATGCTGCCACTGGGCGAGCGGATCGGGTTGGCACGTACAGACAACGAGCCTTCGCCCGACGCGGCCGTCACCTGGGCATTGCTGACGGGTTGCAGCGGCGCTGCCTGCTTGAGGACCTGGACGTTATCGAAGTTCGGCTCGTATTGCGTCATGGTGACGCCGCAGCCTTGCAACAGCAGCGCGAGCAATGGGGTCAACAGTAGAAGCTTTTTCACGGCGTTTCCTTGCGTGAGTGTGGGAGAGCGCCGCGATTATCGTCAGGCAATGGGCCATCGGCAACCAATAGTGGCAAAATGCCTGAATGGCAACGCTGTTACTCGGTTCGGTTTCAGGTCGGAAAATTCACCGATAAGGCAATTTGCTGGCCCCTTTGTAACAAAATCCTCGCCAAAATCACTTTTATTTTCAGGTGGTTAGGCGGGATGCAAATGCGCAATGTTGGAATCATGCTGATCGCCTGTTCCCTGGCGGGTGGGGCGGTTTCGGTTGAGGCACGGGAGCTGCGGGACAACGACAAGTACATGTGCAGTTGGGGGGCTGGCACCGCCGCCCGGGCCCAGGAATTGAAGCTGTCGGGCGTCTCGCTGTACGCCGCGCGGCAGAAGCTGAAGACCTACCAGTTCAAGAAACCCTGGATGCACATGATGGCCATGGGCATCACCGAACAGACCTACGACAGCCGTTCGCGGGTCAAGCCCGAGGTGATTCGCCAGAGTTTTTATCAGGACTGTTTGCGCTACAAGCTGGCGCGTAAATAACCCTTATTTATCCAGCAGCAATTGGAGCCTTGAGAACGACTGGTCGTAGTTGGGCTCCCACGGAAAGCGCCCTTGTTTGTCCGGCCAGACCATTTGCAACGCAGGGAAATCAGCTTTGATCGAGGCGTAGAACCAGCCGGCATAACCGAGGTACTCGCGGTAGTGCCTGCGGTCTACAGGAATGAAGGCGATGCGCATGCCTTCGGCAATATCGTCATAGGGCTTGTAGGTTTCATAGGCGGCTTTTGCACCGGCAAAGCGGATCGCGGCGATGTTCAGCAACTGCTGGGCAATCTGCGGGGGCAGCCCGAATACGATGATTTCCGGTTGGCCGAAGTTGGCGTAGAACCCCAGGGAGTAGGCGAACGAAGGCTCACCGTCTTCAGCCCGCACATGCACATGGTGCCAGCCGATCTTCTTGATATCCGCCAACACCTTCTCGTCATATTCCGAATCTGCCTTGGGCAACTGGAATCCCGGAAGCGGGGCCTTGGCTGAAGTGTTCATCGAGAACAATGAGGCGGCGAAGAGGGCGACGGCGCGAATGATGTTCATCAGAGTCCTTTCTGCGGGATCAGGGGTTGAAAGCGCGATGAGGCTAGCAGTGTTGGGTTCGCTCGGCAAAGTGACCGATGCACCGCCCAGTACAAAATCTGCGTAAGCCTGTCCAACTTCGCCCCGGAGCCCGTCCGCATACTGGCCCCAGGTAATCGAAGAGGCACATGCCATGACCCGCTACGTCATCACCCCCAACGAAACCCCGTCCCTTGCCATCCACGGCGACGACGCCCGCTTCCCGCTGCGCCGGGTGTTCTGTGTCGGGCGCAACTACAGCGAACATGCCCGCGAAATGGGCCACGACCCCGACCGCGAGCCGCCGTTCTTTTTCATGAAGCCAGCTGATGCCGTGGTGCCCGCCGAGGGCGTGATCGCCTATCCGCCGCTGACCGCCGATCTGCACCATGAAGTCGAGTTGGTGGTGGCCATCGGCAAGGGCGGCGTGGACATCGCCCCGGAAGATGCGTTTGCGCATATCTGGGGTTACGGCTTGGGCATCGACCTGACCCGCCGCGACCTCCAGGCCCAGGCGAAAAAGCTGTCGCGGCCGTGGGAATGGGCCAAGGCCTTTGATGAGTCGGCACCTTGCACTCCGCTGCGGCCGGTGAGTGCCGTCGGCCACCCGGGCACTGGGCGAATCTGGCTCAAGGTGAATGGCGAGCAACGTCAAGTGGGCGATCTGGCAGACCAGATCTGGTCGGTCAGTGAGGTGATCAGCCACGCGTCCAAATCCGTGGCGCTGAAAGCCGGCGACTTGATCTTTACCGGCACCCCGGCGGGCGTCGGCGCCTTGCAACCGGGCGATGTGGTGACCGCCGGGATCGACGGCCTGGCCGAGCTGAGCTTCACCCTCGGCCAGGGTTGACGCTACAGTGGTGCCCAGGCCCCCCGAGAAACGCGTATGCCCGGCACCCGCATCACCACCTATGGCATGGAACAACGCAGCGACCGCTCCGACTTCTACATCCGCGACAAGCGGGGCAGGGCGGCGCTGACCAGTCCCCATCGCCACGAATATTTCCAGATCCAGATCAACCTGGGCGGCGACACCGTGCAGCACATCGGCGGTGCGGTGCGCCCGTTCCCGAAAAAGGCCCTGGCCTTTATCCTGCCCCATCGCCTGCACGTGATTCCCCATCCCGACGACGGCGACTTCATGCTGATCAATTTCAGCCAGGGTTTTTTCCTGCCGCAACTGACCTGCGACCCGCTGGACCTGGAAGACATCCCCATCGGCCAGGCGCCGGAGCTGTCGCCGTTCCGCTTCCAGGAGCAGTTGGACTTCATCCTCGACGACGCGGCCTTCGAAGAAGTCAAAACCTGGCTGGAACACATGCGTAGCCTGGACGCCCACCGCAGCTTCGGCGCCCGGGAGCGGCTCAAGGGTTACCTGTTCCAGTTGATCGGGCTGGTGTGCCAACAGTACGCCGAACCGCTCCAGGCGTTCGCCGCCAACAACGCCACCCGGCGTGGCCGCAAGGATGCCCTGGCCCGGGTGCAAGGCTATATCCGCGAGCATTTGCACGAGCCGTCGCTGAACCTGACGGATGCCGCGGCGGCGGCGTTCCTGTCGCCCAACTACCTGACCCACCTGTTGCGCAAGGAAACCGGCAAACCCTTCTCCCAGTTGGTGCTCGACCGGCGCATGCAACTGGCGCGCACGCTGCTGCTCAACAGCCCGCAGATGATCGGCGCGATTGCGCACCGCTGCGGGTTTACCGACGAGGCGTATTTTTCCCGGTGTTTCCGCAAGGCCCACGGGCTGGCGCCGGGGCAGTTCAGGCGCCGTGAGCAGGATTAACGCGCAATCCGGCTGACTGTTTTACAAATCCACCACAACCGATGTGTTTCAATTTACATACAATTGAGCGTCTCATCGGGAGGCGGTGCACATGGGTTCGGTTATACGGTTGGCAACTCCGGGCGATATCAATGCCATTTTCGACATTCGCACCGCAGTGGTGCAGAACTACTTAAGCCGCGAGCAGATGGCTGAGCTGGGCATTACCCCGCAAGTCGTCGCCGACAGCATGCGCGAGGCGCCGTGCGTATGGCTTGCCGAACTGGACGGCAGGCCTGTCGCGTTTGCAATGGTTGATCTTGCCGAAGGCGAGGTGTTCGCCCTGTTTGTATTGCCGTCTCACGAGAACCTTGGGTTGGGCCGCCAATTGATGGCAGTGGCCGAGGCCGCACTGTTCGAGCACCACGACACGCTCTTCCTGATCACGGATGGGCGGGATCAGATCCGTGCCAACGGTTTTTACCAGCGGCTTGGCTGGGCAGTGGTCGACACGGCCGAGGGCGACGATGTTCGCTATCAGAAACACAAGGTGCAATGAGTGTATGAGTGAGCTGGAACCCCCTCAATCCAACGCCTTGCGCTATTTTGGCGTCGGGGTTCTATGTGTCGCGGTGTTGTTGGGGACCTATTTCGTTCGGCTCAATGCCCAGGTAGACCGGCAGCGGGAAGAGGCGGCGGAGCGACTGGCGTTATGCCGTCAGGCAGCCAGTGTTTCGCGCGCCACGCCCCAGGACGAACTTGTATTGGTGGATCCGTGCAAACACCTGTATCAGCACTATTTGAAGAAGCCCACGCACTTTTAATCAATAACCTTATTTTTATCGCGGAATTAAACAGCGAAGTTTGTTTAACGATGCGCTGTTATTGCACCAAAAAGTGGCATTTCCAATAATCGGATCCATTAAAAAAGTGTGGTTATTGAATGACTTAGCGCTGTTTTAATCCGACGAAAGGTTGAAAATTATCTTGTTACAAGTTTTCCCGCTGGGTAATATAGCCGGGCGTTCACCTCCCACGGTTTATGCATTTTTAAATCCCAAGTTTCCATCAGCTACTTGGGATTTTTTTTGCCCGCGATTTGAGCGTTGTATCAATCCTCTACGTCGGCAAACTCTGCGCGCATCCGCCCATTGCGCTTGGCCTGGTACAGCAATTTGTCGACGGCTTCGACAAAGGCCAGCGCCGCGCCGCCCGGCGTTACCGTGCAAGTGCCTACGCCCAGGCTCAGTGTCAGCAGGTCCGACACCGCCGAGTGCTCATGCGCGATCTGCTGCTGGCGGATCAAGTGCAGGCAGCGTTCGGCCACGCGCCGTGCCGACTCGGCATCGGTTTCCGGCAACAACCACACAAATTCCTCGCCGCCGATGCGCGCAATGAAGTCCCGTGGCCGGTTGGCCGCCTGCGACAGCGTGCGTGCCACCTGGCGCAGGCATTCGTCGCCCTTGATATGCCCGTAGAGGTCGTTGTACTGCTTGAAATAGTCGATATCCAACAGGATCAACGACAGCGGCAATTGGCTGCGCTGGGCGCTGGTCCATTCCCGCGCCAGCACGGTGTCGAACATGCGCCGGTTGGCGATGCCGGTGAGGCCGTCCTGGAACGAATACTCTTCCAGCTGCTTCTGCAGGCGAATCAGGTGTTCCTCGGTCTTCTTGCGCTCGCTGATGTCGAACATGAAGCCGATCAGCGCCTGCACCTCGCCGTCCTTGCGCTCCACGTGCACCACGTCGCGAATCCACACGTACTCACCGCTGGCGGTCAGCGCCCGGTAATCGGCTTCATGATCGACCCCGGCGCGGGACTGCGAGACGCAGAAGTTGACCACGTATTCGCGGTCATCCGGGTGCATGCGTTCCACCCAGTCGTCCACGGTGGCCCAGCTCTGTGGCGTCCAGCCCAGCAGCGCCTCGATTTGCGGGCCGATGTAGCTGAAGGTCATGGTCGGCCAGTCGATGCGCCAGGGGATGGCCTTGGTCGATTCCAGCAACGTCTTGTACACAGCACTGTCGGGTTCGATCAAAGGTTCGATACTCATGCGGGGTGCTCTCGGTGTCGGAAAAAACCAGAGCATCTGGCCATCATCGCCAGGAAGCAAGCCCTTCGCGTGGCATCGGATAAGAGGGGGGCTGTGTGGTTTTTCTGGCGTCAGCCGGCCAGCGGTTTTAGCCGAAATGCGCACTAAGTATCACTTTTGAATTAATTCCCGGGCAGTTTGAAAAAGCTCATCTACCCTAGACGGATCACGTCCTCCGAGCCCCGTACAGGGAAGGGTGCCCGCATGATTTCGATCGCCGAGTTTCGCCACATCATGGAGTCGGGCTTCCTGCCCCTCGCCTGTGACTGCTCATTGAACAGCGACGGTTCGCTGCGCATCAACATCTTCGACCCGGTCTCCGGGCGCGTCGACCTGCTGCTGACCCGTGTGTCGCCCCAGGGTCTGGACAGCATCCGTTCCATCTCAAACCTGATTGGCGAACTGCGCACCGAGATCAAGGCCGGGCGCAGGGGGTTTGCAGCGGTCAGTTAGCGGATCAGGAGATCGCTTGTGCCGTCGGGGTAGTCACTACCCCGTAACCGCGCCAGCAGCAATGCTCGCGGTGCCCCGGCAGGAACACGCAGCCGCCAAGGTTCATGAGCAGGACGGCGGCAACCAGCAGTGAAATTCGACGAGACATGGTGATTTCCTCAAGGTGATGGGCGTCGCCAACCAACAGAACGCGCCTGTCGATTACCAACGGTTAACCCTTGAACGCGGCCATATGGATAAATCCGTCGCGACCTTTCAACAATTTCATCAACTCCCCGCAAACCCTGCGCAATACTGGCCCCGCCTGCCGTCCTGAGCGGTCGCGATAAAAAGTTCTTTTTGTTGCGACGGATTTTCGGACACCTGCCGTTCAACCCTACAACTGCGATCACTGGCGATCGCCGATGAAGGAGTTGTCATGAGACTTGCACGACCGCTGGCCAAATTACGTTATGCCCTGTTGATCCCGCTGGCACTGGCCGGCCTGGTCAGCACGCCGACGTTTGCCCAGACCGAAGTGATCATCCGCGAAGCGCCACCGCCGATGCGCGTCGAGGCCGTTCCCGTCGAACGCCCTGGCTATGTGTGGGATCGCGGGCACTGGCGCTATGAAGGGCGCGGTTATGCCTGGGTACCGGGCCACTGGCAGCCGGTGATGCGCAACGCCCGTTGGGAACCTGGCCACTGGGAATCGCGCGGCCCCAACTGGTACTGGAGAGAAGGGCACTGGATCCGCTGAGCATTCCGTCAACCTGACCCTTAGCCACCGGACCGAGACTTGCCCTATTGAAAGACACTGATCCGGACGTTGAGCTGTTGGCCCGCATCGGTAACAACGAACCGGCGGCCATCAACGAAATGGTGACGCGCAAACTGCCGCGTTTGCTCGCGCTCGCCAGTCGGATCCTCGGGGATGCCGACGAGGCCAGGGACGTGGCCCAGGAAAGCTTTCTGCGTATCTGGCGCCAGGCTGCAAGCTGGCGCAGTGGCGAAGCGCGTTTCGACACCTGGCTGCACCGCGTGGCACTCAACCTGTGCCACGACCATTTGCGTCGGCGCAAGGAGCGCCCGTTGCGCGATGAGGAGGCGATGAGCGAGGTGGTCGACACAGCGCCTGCGCCCGATGAACAGCTGGAAGCGGCCGCCCGCAGTGAGCGCATGGCGGCGGCGTTGGCGTCGCTGCCTGATCGCCAGCGTGAAGCGATTGTGTTGCAGTATTACCAAGAGCTGTCGAATATCGACGCCGCGGCGCTGATGAACATCAGCGTCGAGGCACTGGAGAGCTTGCTGTCACGGGCCCGGCGCAACCTGCGCAGTTACCTTGACGACACACC
>NZ_JACARS010000044.1:0-179 GCF_013386485.1 Pseudomonas sp. P7758
GGGCATCATCATCGGACTGGCTGGCACTGGCCTGCACGGTCACGGTTTGCAGTTGGGTATCGGCGGCAAACGCCTGGATTGGCAGGCTTGCGGCCAGCAGCAGAGGTAAACGCAAGGCGATAGCGTGCATGGCAGAAATGCCCCATAAAAAACAATGAAGAGCGCACGGTCCCTTGTAG
>NZ_JACARS010000044.1:245-7622 GCF_013386485.1 Pseudomonas sp. P7758
GCGATGAGGCCCTTGGGCCCTGCGCCGGGCGACCGGACGCCATCGCCGGCAAGCCGGCTCCTGCAGGGCGATGCGGTGTAAGTGGGTCAGGCCGTGTCTTTGAGCCAGAGCTTTTCAAAGCGCCAGGTGCTGAACAGCGACTCTTCCGACTGCGCCCCGCCGACGCGGGTGGAAACGCTGTCGAGCAAGTCGGCGTAGCCCCAGATCAGCATCCCGCCGCGCTCGTACTGGATCTGCTGGACCTGATGCACCAGGGCCTTGCGTTTTTCCAGGTCGGGCTGGGCCATGGCGGCCAGGAACAGCTCGCTGAATTGCGGGTCGTTGAAGTGGGTCTTGTTGGACACCGCAAACGGCGCGTCGGTATGGATCGCACTGGCCAGGAACGGCGCGCCGATGCTGCCGCCGGTGCTCAGGGGCCAGTCGTTTTTCAACGGGCCCTGGAAAGTCGCCAGGTCCACCTGCTTGACCTTCAGGGTCACGCCAATGCGCTTGGCCTGCTCGGCCAGCACCAGCGCCGAACTCAAGCCAGGCCCCGGAGTGGTGATCAATTCCACCTCGAGGTTTTCCTGGCCGGCGTCCTTGAGCAGTTGCGCCGCCCGTTGCGGGTCGTAGGGGCGTGGCCCGAGGTCGTGGTTGAAGGTCGGGTCGCTGGGCGCATACAGGTCATTGGCCACCCGGCCCTGGCCATTCAACGCGCGGCGCACCAGTTCTTCGCGGTCGGCCATCAGGCGAAACGCTTCGCGCACCCGTGGGTCGTTGAACGGCGGCTTGTCGAGGTTCATGTCGAACGACAGCCAGTTACCGGTCACCGAGGTGATCACCTTCAGGCGCGGGTCCTTTTGCAGGATCGGCAACTGCTCGGTGGGCATCACGTTGGCCATGTCGATTTGCCCGGAACGCAGGGCGGCCAGGCGCGAGACCTGATCCTTGAAGTCGATGATCTCCAGCTCATCGGCGTAGGGCTTGCCGTCCTTGTAGTAGTTCTCGAAGCGGGTAAACAGTGAGCGTTGGCCGGGGGTGAAGCTTTTGAGCTTGTAGGGGCCGGCGCCCACCGGGTTGGTGACCGGGTGGTAGTCCACCGGCACGATGCCGCCGAAATTGACCCAGGTTTCTGCCAGCGGCATGTAGCTACGTCCCTCCCGGAAGCTCAGGCGCACGGTGCGGTTGTCGAGCTTGACCAGGTTGTCGCGGTCCACCCAGTGCAGCAGCGCCGCGTAGGGCGAGGCCAGCTGCGGGTCGGTGAGGCGGCGGATCGAGAAGATCAGGTCGTCGGCGTCGATGGTCTTGCCGTTGTGGAATTCCAGGCCGGGGCGCAGGCGCAGGGTCCAACTGCTGGCGTCGGCATTCGGCTCCGCGAACTCGGCCAGAGCCAGGCGCGGCTGCATCTGCTCGTCCCATTCCCAGAGCTTGCTGTACAACGCAAAGCCGCGAACGATGCCGCTGCCAATGGGTTTGTGGGCATCGAGGTTGCCGCTCTGGTTGCCGTCGAGAATCCCCAGGCGCAGGCGCCCGCCGTAGCGGGGTTGATCGTTGCCGGTGACGTTTTTGGGCGTGTCAGCGGGGCCGCAACCGGCCAGCAGCAAGCCGCCGCCCACGGTCACGCTGTAGCCGAGAAAGTCCCGACGGCTAAGCAGTAGGCTCATGGCATCAGACTCCGGCCGGGCCGTTGGCGGAGCGCAGTTCCAGCACCGGCTCCTGGGGACGACTCAACTCGGCGCGTTCACTGCGAAAGTGCGGCAGGATGTGCTCGCCGAGGCGGTAGGCTTCTTCCAGGTGCGGATAGCCGGCGAGGAAGAACAGGTCGATGCCGATGCTGTTGTACTCGCGAATCCGCGCCACCACGTTCTCGTAGCTGCCCACCAGCGCACAGCCCGGTGGAATACCGATGTAGCCAAAACCGGTCCATACATTGGGGTGGATGAAGAAGTCATCGAAGCCCTGGGTCTCGGTTTTTTCGCTGAAGCCGTGCTCGTAGCTGAGCTTGCGCGCCGTACGCAACCCGGCGTGGGCCGCCACGGCCTTGACCGCGCCGCGGGCGATGCCTTCGTCGAAGAAGCGTTTGGCTTCGGTGCGGGCCAGTTCTTCGGTTTCCCGGGTGATCACGTCAATCGACAGGCCGAAGCGAATGTCAGTGCGGCCCCACTTCAGCGCGCGTTCGCGCAGGTCGGCGATCAGGGCGGCGATTTCGTCCGGGTGTTCGGCGCGCATCAGGTAGAAGTCGGCATGCTTGGCGGCAAACTCCCGGGCGGCGATGGATGAGCCGGCGGTGCAGATCAGCGGCAGCTTGGCCTTCTTCAATGGCCCGCGCAGGCCACCACCATCGGCCTTGTAGAACTTGCCGTCGTAGTGGAAGGACTCGTTGTGCCAGAAGCCCTTGACCACGTCCATGAATTCGGTGGCGCGTTCGTAGCGTTCATCGTGGTCGCTGAAGTCGCCGACCTGGCGCTGGATCACGTCCGAGCCGCCGTTGATGATGTTCCACACCAGGCGGTTGCCGGTGGCCCGCTGGTAGGTCGCCGCCTGCTGCACCGCCACCCACGGGGTGTAGTGGTAAGGCTGGAAGGCGGTGACGAATTGCAGGGTACGGGTTTCCCGGGCCAGCAGCGCGCAGACGGTCCACGGTTCTTCGCCGGTGGGCGCGTTGACCATCAGTGCGCCGCCAAAGCCGTTGATCTCCGCAGCCCTGGCGATTTGCCCGAGGTAGTCGATGTAGGTGAAATGATCACCGACACTGAAGCCCGACACCGCGCCGGTGCTGGGCCCGCTGCGATGCCAGTCGCCCCGGTTGCGCGGGTCGCCGGGCAGGAACTGGGTTTCGCCGTGCAAGGGCAGGCGGGTAAAGAATTCGATGCTCATGCAAGCCTCCTGCTTATTGCGCGGTGGGGGCGCAGATCGGGGTGATCGGCTGGTCGTTGATGACTTTGTGGGCAAACGGGATCGAGTCCTTGAGCGATGCATTGACCGTGGCACTGTGGCCCAGGCCTTTGTACAGGTGGCCTTCGACGATGGAGCCAGCCTTGCAGGCGTCCTGCATCAGCTTGACCTGGGTCGCGGCGGCCGGCGTGGTGTCTTCGGCGCCGGTGCCGATGAAAATCGGCTTCGAGGTTTTCAGCGTCGGGTAAGACACCTGCGCCAGCCACGGCGCGAGTTGCTTGCCCTTGTAGTCTTTCTTGGTGTTGGCGATGCTCAGGCCGAGGCCTTCGACATCGCCTTCGAGGGCGAACAGGCAACTGGTACGGGCCTGCTCGAAAATCGGCAGGGCCTTGTCGGTATAGAAGTCGGCGGGGTTGATGCTCGGGTCGTATTGCTGGGCGGCGAGCAACGTGTAGAAGCCGTAGGCCAGGGTGGGATCGACCTTGTTGCGCACCTCCTCGCTGGGGTTCTTCGCGTAGTCGAGGGTGTAGATCACGCCGGTGCCGATGCTGCCTTTCACTCCCAGGTCCGGAGCGTAGGTGGCGGCATAGGCGGCTGCGGCGAAGGCGCCGGCACCGCCCTGGGACTGGCCGACGATCAGTACTTTGTCGGCCAGCCCGGGTACGCCGGCCACCACGGCCTTGGCGGCGTCGAGAATCCCGTAGGCGGCCATGCGGCTGTTCAGCAACGGATGCCCACCGGGTACGCCGAGGCCCTGGTAGTCGGTGGCGACGACGGCAAAGCCTTCGGCCAGCCAGCGATTGAGGTAGGCCACGTCACGGTAGGAGCGACCTTGCCACGACGGCGCACACACATCCGCCACGCCCACGGTGCCATGGCCCCAGCTCGCCACTGGCCAACCACCGGCAGGCGGCGTGCCTTTGGGCAGGAACAACGCGCCGGACACCACGATCGGTGTCTTGTTATCGATGCCGTCGGTGGAGGTGTACAGGATGCGTTGGGCGCTGGCGGCATTGGCCAGGCTCAGGGTGTTGTCCAGCGGCTCGCTGCGCAGCAGTTTGCCGGGAACGGCCGGGATGGCTTTTCCCCAGGTGTAGAAAGCCGAGACGCGGCCATCACCTTGCAGCGGGTCAGGTTTGGGGGCGTAGGTGTCGGCAGCAAACACGCTCATGGACAGGGCCAGGACGCTGAGGCCGAAGGCAAAGGAGTGCGGCAGTTTCATGCTCAATTTCCCTATTACGGATTGGTGCTGACCTGGCCACGCAGGGCCGGCCAGTAGTCGGTGAGTTTCAGGTCGATCAGGGCCTGGTTGGTAAAGCCGGTGGCCAGTGACGGGCCGATGTCGTAGGTGTCGCGAATCAGGTGATTGGCCAGGGCGTAGGTGGTGAGGGCCTGGTAATGAGCCTTGAGTTGCTGGTCGCTTTTTGGCGCCCAGCGATCCTTCCAGGCCACCGGGTCGTTCTGGTCGTCGCGACGCAGCACGCTCTCGGCGGTGCCGGCGCGGGATGACAGTTGGTAATAGGCGTCCTGGTTCTGTGGCTGGGAAATCCACCACGCAGCTTTCACCCAGGCGGTGGCGAGCAATTGGGTGATATCCGGGTGCTGCTGTACGAAGGTCTCGGTGCCCCACAGGTCGGAGACCAGCCGCCAGTCGTTGCTGCCTTGCTTGGTCGACCAGATGATCTTGCCCACGCCTTTGTCTTCCAGGGCATAGGCCTCGCTGAGCAACACTGCTGCGTCGACCTTGCCGGCAGACACAGCCGCGGCGCCGACTTGCGGGTTGAGGTTGGCAATCTTGAAATCGTCGAGCTTCAGGCCCTTGCTGGCCAGGAAGTTGCTGAAGGCGAACTCCCATGGCCGACCGCGATGCAGCGCCAGGCGCTTGCCCTTGAGGTCTTCGATGGTGTTCGCGGCGGAGCCTTCCGGTACCACCAGGTAAATATTGTTGCCGCTGCCACCGGGCACGATCAGCTTGCCTGGTACGCCACCGGCGCCGGCAATTACCGAGGGCAGGTCACCGCGTACGGCGAAGTCCAGGCTGTTGTTGCTGAAGCCTTCGTTGATCTGCGGCCCGGCGCCGGCATGGGGCAGGGCGATCCACTCCAGCTTGACCCCGCGCTCACGCAGTTGCGCTTGGAGCCAGCCGTCTTCGATAACGCGCCCGGCGATGCCGCCGAACACCGGTTTGCCGCCCTGGGTGTAGGCGACGATCGCGATCTTCACCGACGCCGGTGGCGCCTGTTCGGCCAGCACGCCGGTGCTGACCAGCACAGCGAACATGGTGGCGATGCTGTTGCGCCAGAATCTTTTCATTGGGATCTCCCTGCTAAGTGATCGCGACCCCCTGTAGGAGCCGGCTTGTCGGCGAAAGCGTCCGTTTAGTCGGTGCAAGGCTTTAGGGCCTCTTCGCTGGCAAGCCAGCTCCTACAGGGCAGGTGGCGTTGAGAGGGAGAGAGCAGATTGCATGCCATCAGCTGAAAAACGCGCTGCACACCTTGTAGGACGTGGCTTTGCGGATTTTCGAAGGGCTGCCTGGCAACGGCTTGGTGTTGATCTGCACACACGCAGGTGCTGGCTGATTGCTGCTCCAGCAGCAGACGAGGTGCGATGTGTTGGCATATTCGTTTTGGGAATATATAAATATTAATTAATAATTAAATGGTATAGAAAACTTCATGCACTATTGACACGCGCTTTTACTGCCAGGAATGCACCATGTCGCTGATCACCCATCCCAATGCCCGTGAATTGACCAAGTCGGTGCGCGCCACCGTGCTGGTCTTCAAGGACCCGCGCTCACAGGAATTGCTGGCGCGTATCGAGCGCCTGGCCCCCAGTGAGGCCAACACCTTGATCATCGGCGAGACCGGCACCGGCAAGGAATTGGTCGCGCGGCATATCCATCACCTGAGCCGTCGCGGGCGTGAACCGTTTGTGGCGGTGAACTGCGGCGCCTTCGCCGAAACCCTGGTGGAAAGTGAGTTGTTCGGCCACGAGAAAGGCGCATTCACCGGCGCCACCACCCACAAGGCCGGCTGGTTCGAAGCGGCCAACGGCGGCACGCTGTTTCTGGATGAGATCGGCGATTTGCCGTTGAACATGCAGGTCAAATTATTGCGGGTGTTGCAGGAGCGAGAAGTGGTGCGCCTGGGCTCGCGCACACCGATTCCGATCAACGTACGGCTGGTGGCGGCCACCAACGTCAACCTCGCCGACGCGGTGGTGGCGGGGCATTTTCGTGAGGATTTGTTCTACCGCCTGCACGTCGCCACCATCCGCCTGCCGCCCCTGCGGGAACGGCCCGGCGACATCCTGCCGCTGGCGGAATTTTTTCTTGAAGAGCACTGCCAGCGCCTCGGCTACAACCGCGCGTCACTGAGCATCGATGCCGAGCGCAAGCTGCTGGAACACAGCTGGCCGGGGAATATTCGCGAGCTGGAAAACGCCATTCACCATGCGTTGCTGGTGTGCCGCAATCAACTGGTGCAGCCGCCGGATTTGCACCTGGTGGACATGCGTTCTTCCGGCATTCGCCAGGACGAGGCGAACCAGGCCGCGCCTGCGATCACTGGGCCGGTGAGCCTGGAGGCGGCGCTCACTGCGTTGTTCGAACAGAACATTCCGGACCTCTACGAGCACATCGAAGAGACGATCTTTCGCGCGGCCTATCGCTATTGCCATGGCAACCAGTTGCAGACCGGGCGCCTGCTGAATATCAGCCGCAACATCGTGCGGGCGCGGCTGGAGAAGATCGGCGAGTTGGGCAAACCGGTGCTGCTCGACGGGCAGTGACGGGGGTGTTAGCGTTTCGGGCTTCTCTGATCTGTAGAGGGCTCGACGTTGATTCGACTGACCGATTACATCGCTGATTTTTCCCGTTCGCCGCTGGCACCCTGGGTGGATCTTGCGCCGTGGGAGTTGGTGACCCAGGCGCCGGAAATCGTTCGCAAATTGCTGGCGGGGCTTTCTGATGATGACTATGAGATTCATGACGAGATTGCCGTGCACCGTACTGCGGTCGTGGAGGCGGGCGCTGTTTTGAAAGCGCCGCTGATCATCGGCGCCCACTGTTTTATCGCTGCCGGTGCCTACCTTCGCGGCGGTTGCTGGGTGGATGAATATTGCATCTTCGGACCGGGTGCCGAGCTCAAGACGTCCTTTGTCTTCAGCGGCAGCAAGTTGGCGCATTTCAACTTTGTCGGTGATTCGGTATTGGGCCGCGGGGTTAACCTGGAAGCCGGCAGTATCGTGGCCAACTACCGGAACGAGCGTGACGACAAGGAAGTGCAGGTGCGCATTGACGGGCAGTTGCAGCGCACCGGCTGTGACAAGTTTGGCGCGCTGCTTGGGGATCAGTCGCGGGTTGGAGCCAATGGTGTGTTGGCACCGGGAGCGGTGCTTGCGGCGGGTAGTGTGGTTAGGCGTGGGGAGGTTTTCGATTGTGAGGGGTAGGGGGTTTTTGGTGTACATATCCGTTAGTTGAGTAACGGCTGCTTATGGTTT
>NZ_JACARS010000045.1:0-70848 GCF_013386485.1 Pseudomonas sp. P7758
GTGTGGCGAGGGAGCTTGCTCCCGCTGGGCTGCGCAGCAGGCCCAAAACAGTGGGAGCGCTGCGCACTCCAGCGGGAGCAAGCTCCCTTGCCACAGGTTTTGTCGTTCAGCTTTTTAGTTGCCTTCGTTGCACGAGTCGGCAAATTTCTTGTACTCAAACACCCGCTTCTGCCCATGGGAATCCAGGTAGGTCATCCGCGCATTCACCACGCCACACGCCGCGCCTCCATCGTCCACGGTCGACAGTACTTGCTGTACATCCAGCTTGGGGCTGGCCTGGGCCGAAAAGGCGGCAACGTTGAGCAAGGCAAACAGGCTGCTGGCGATGAGGGTGTTGCGGTTCATGGTGGTGTCCTCTGAGGTTCAATAGGGTGTGTGTTGCGTTGGAGCCTATTGAGCGCCCGGGAGGTATCCGGCCTGTGTCATGCACCCGGCGTTTTGCCTCGGCATGTGTTGAGAAGGGGATTGCATACAACTTGATACAGAAACATATCCATTAGAGGCATTAGTGCCTCATGGTCTTTCTCTTAGATGTTTTCGACATAACGGTCATCGTTTTTCCCTTGAATAAGGTGAGTCTTACCGTATTCTGTTTCGAAATATTAAGCGTCATATAAATAGCGGAATCGTTTAACCCGGTTTACGGAACGTTGGCGGTTAATTAGTAAGTTGTAATTTGATTCGTCAGCTAAGCAATTTTTCCTGACCAGGCGGCCAGAAAAATTCTTAGAAGCCTCCGCAAGCTTCTGATCTGAAAGAAATTGATAAAAATTCGTCAAATAAGTCAAAAATACGGCACTCAGCCGCTCGTCGGAAAGAATTCATCAAAAAGCATCAAAATACTGACACCATCAATCTGATATCACAGAATGCCGCCAGCCAACACATAACTAGAAAAACCAAGGTCAGCTCAACGGGCTGACCTTTTTAACGCCTTTAAAGCGTAATAACCGGGGAGGGCCGTGGGTGAGTCGCGCAGACGATATTTCAAAACTATTCAATAAGCTGGGCGCCAATCCAAATGGCTACCGGGAGATGTACGCCGTCCACGATTATCTTGAGGATGACGTGGTGGTCGAGCCTTTCGACGCCGTGCCCATCCCGGCCCAAACCGCTTGCACCGTCGCGCTGGATGAGCCGCCGTCGGCGCCATTGCTGCGCTTGCTCGAAGAGCTGACCCAGGGCGAAGCCGATCACCTGCAACCTCCCGAAGTGGTCGAAGGGCCGACCGGTGAGGTGTACTCGGATCAATCGTCACCCAAGGTGATCGTGGTGGTCTCGCTCAAGGGCGGTGTCGGTCGCAGCACGCTGACCGCGGCCATTGCCAGCGGCCTGCAGCGTCAAGGCCACCCGGCCGTGGCGCTGGACCTGGACCCGCAAAACGCCCTGCGTCATCACTTGTGCCTGGGCCTGAATTTGCCCGGCATCGGCGCGACGAGCTTGAGCAATGAGTCCTGGGAAGGCCTGGCTGAGCGCGGCTTTGCCGGTTGCCGTCTGGTGGCCTTCGGTGAGACCAACAACGACCAGCAAAAAAACCTCAATCGCTGGCTCGGCGAAGACGCCCAATGGCTGCCCCGGCACCTGGCCGGTTTGCAGTTGAATGGCCAGGACACGGTGGTGATCGACGTGCCCGCCGGCAACACGGTGTACCTGCACCAGGCCATGGCCCTGGCAGACGTGGTGTTGGTGGCGGTGCAGGCGGATGTTTCCTCATTCAGCACCCTGGCCCAGATGGACAGTGTGCTGGCGCCGTACCTTGAGCGCGAAAAACCACCACAGCGTTACTACGTGATCAACCAACTCGACGGCGCCCACCGCTTCAGCCTGGACATGGCCGAAGTGTTCAAGGCCCGCCTCGGCGATGCACTGCTCGGCACGGTCCACCGTGACCCGGTGTTCAGTGAAGCCCAGGCCTGCGGCCGCGATCCCCTCGACCCTACCGTCAACAGTCTCGGCTGCCAGGACATTCATGCCCTGTGCCGCACGCTGCTCGAACGAATCGATTCGGACCTTCCATGACCGACACTACGTCCTCTACGCCCCACACTCCGGGGCGCGCCGAGCAGCGGCTGGACGCCGCGATTTCGCGCTTCAATCGCTGGCCCGATACGCTGCGCAAAGTGCTGGTGGTGATCAGTTGTGTGGTCGGCACCTTGTTGTTGGTGAGCATTGTCAGCGCCCCGCTGGACCTCTATAGCCAATGCCTGTTTGCTGCCGTGTGCTTCCTTGCGGTGCTGGTGCTGCGCAAGATTCCCGGGCGCATGGCGATCCTCGCGCTGGTGGTGTTGTCGCTGGTGGCGTCGCTGCGCTACATGTACTGGCGGCTGACTTCCACCCTGGGTTTTGAAACCTGGCTCGACATGCTGTTCGGCTACGGCCTGGTGCTCGCCGAGCTGTACGCGCTGGTGGTGCTGATCTTCGGCTACGTGCAAACCGCCTGGCCGCTGCGCCGCGAGCCGGTGTGGCTCAAGACCGAACCGTCGGAGTGGCCCACGGTCGACGTGTTCATCCCGACCTACAACGAGGCGTTGAGCATCGTCAAACTGACCATCTTCGCCGCCCAGGCAATGGACTGGCCCAAGGACAAGTTGCGCGTCCACGTGCTCGACGATGGCCGTCGCGACGACTTCCGCGATTTCTGCCGCAAGATCGGCGTGAACTACATCCGCCGCGACAACAATTTCCACGCCAAGGCCGGCAACCTCAATGAAGCGTTGAAGGTCACCGACGGCGAGTACATCGCGCTGTTCGACGCCGACCACGTGCCGACCCGTTCCTTCCTGCAAGTCAGCCTCGGCTGGTTCCTCAAGGACCCCAAGCTGGCGATGCTGCAAACGCCGCACTTCTTCTTTTCACCCGACCCGTTTGAAAAGAACCTCGACACCTTCCGCGCCGTGCCCAACGAGGGTGAGTTGTTCTACGGCCTGGTGCAGGACGGCAACGACCTGTGGAACGCGACGTTCTTCTGCGGCTCGTGTGCGGTGATCCGCCGCAAGCCCTTGCTGGAAATCGGCGGCGTGGCCGTCGAGACCGTCACCGAAGACGCCCACACCGCGCTCAAGCTCAACCGCCTGGGCTACAACACCGCTTACCTGGCGATCCCGCAAGCCGCGGGCCTGGCCACCGAAAGCCTGTCACGCCACATCAACCAGCGCATCCGTTGGGCGCGGGGCATGGCGCAGATTTTCCGCACCGACAATCCGCTGCTGGGCAAAGGCTTGAAGTGGGGCCAGCGCATCTGCTACGCCAACGCGATGCTGCACTTCTTCTATGGCTTGCCGCGGCTGGTGTTCCTCACCGCGCCGCTGGCCTACCTGATTTTCGGCGCGCAGATTTTCCACGCCTCGGCGCTGATGATTGTCGCCTATGTGTTGCCCCACCTCGTGCATTCGAGCCTGACCAACTCGCGGATCCAGGGGCGCTTCCGCCACTCGTTCTGGAACGAGGTCTACGAGACCGTACTGGCCTGGTACATCCTGCCGCCGGTATTGGTTGCATTGGTCAACCCCAAGGCGGGCGGCTTCAACGTCACCGACAAGGGCGGAATCATCGACAAGCAATTCTTCGACTGGAAACTCGCCCGGCCGTACCTGGTACTGCTGGCGGTGAACCTGGTCGGGCTGTGCTTCGGTCTTTATCAGTTGATCTGGGGCGACGAGTCCACCGCGGTCACCGTGGCGATCAACCTGACCTGGACCCTCTACAACCTGATCATCACCAGCGCGGCAGTGGCGGTGGCTTCCGAAGCGCGGCAAGTGCGCTCCGAGCCGCGGGTCAGCGCGAAATTGCCGGTCAGTGTGATCTGCGCCGACGGTCGTGTGCTCAAAGGCACGACCCAGGATTTCTCGCAGAACGGCTTCGGCCTGATCCTCGCCGACGGGCACCAGATTGCCCGGGGCGAACAGTTGCAGTTGGTGCTGTCGCGCAACGGACAAGACAGCCTGTTCCAGGCGCGGGTGGTGTTCAGCAAGGGCGCGCAGATTGGCGCGCAATTCGATGCACTGTCCCTGCGCCAACAAAGCGAACTGGTACGCCTGACGTTTTCCCGCGCCGACACCTGGGCCGCGAGTTGGGGCGCCGGCCAGCCCGATACACCGTTGTCAGCCCTGCGTGAAGTCGGTGCCATCGGCATCGGCGGCCTGTTTACCCTGGGTCGCGCCACGCTGCATGAATTGCGTCTGGCCCTGCGCCGCACTCCCTCACAACCGCTCGATACGCTGATGGACAAGCCATGACTTCCACACTATTTGCCCGCCCGCAGTCGCGCGGCGTGCTCGCGCTGATGATCGCTTCGCTGCTGGGCCTGGGCTCGCAGGCACAGGCAGCTGCACCCGCTGTTGCGGTGCAGAGCACTGACGAGGGCTACAGCCTGACCCTCAAGCAACTGGGCCGTCGCGACACCATGAACCTGCAAGGCGTGGAAGCGTCCGACAGCGTCAACTTCGACATCCGTGCCGATGAAGTGGTGAAGGGCGCGCAACTGCTGCTCAAGTACAGCTACTCGCCGGCGCTGCTGGCGGACCTGTCGCAGATCAACGTGCTGGTCAACGACGAAGTCGCCGCCAGCCTGCCGCTGCCCAAGGAAGGCGCGGGCATCCAGCAGGAAAAACTGGTGCAGATTCCGGCGCACCTGATCACCGAATTCAACCGCTTGAGCCTGCAGTTCATCGGCCACTACACCATGTCCTGTGAAGACCCGCTGCACAGCAGCCTTTGGGCCAAGATCAGCAACAGCAGTGAGCTGAAAGTGCAGGTGCAGCCGATCGTCTTGAAAGACGACCTGTCGGTGCTGCCGCTGCCGTTCTTCGACAAGCGCGATGCGCGCCAGGTCAGCCTGCCGTTCGTGTTTGCCAGCGCGCCGGACAACGCCGCGCTGGAAGCTGCCGGTGCGCTGTCGTCGTGGGTAGGCGGCTTGGCCAGCTACCGGGGTGCGACGTTCCCGACGACCCTTGGCGAGATTCCGGCCAAGGGCAACGCCATCGTGCTGGTGCAAAGTACCCAGGCTGTGGATGTACACGGTGTGGCGGTCCCTGAGCCTAAAGGGCCGACCCTGACCCTGATCACCAACCCCAACGATCCGAATGGCAAGCTGCTGATCGTCTCCGGCCGTGATGGCGCCGAACTCAAGCGTGCCGCCACCGCTGTGGTGCTGGGCAACCCGGTGTTGACCGGCAACAGCGTGGTCATCACCAGGCTCGACACCCTGGCCCCGCGCAGCCCTTACGACGCGCCGAACTGGCTGCCCAGCAACCGTCCGGTACGCCTTGGCGAGCTGGTAGAACTGAAAAAGCTCAACGTCTCCGGCTACAACCCGGGCCCGATCAGCGTCGACCTGCGCCTGCCGCCCGACTTGTTCAACTGGCGTGAAGAGGGCGTGCCGCTCAACGTCAAATACCGCTACACGCCGCAGCAGGTGTCCACCAACTCCTCCTTGCTGATCGGCCTGAATGACCAGTTCATGAAGTCTGTCGCGTTGCCGTCGGTGAGCAACCTGGGCGGTGGGCAGAGCCTGCTGGACCAGCTGAAGAAAGACGAAACCCTGCCCCGTGAAGTGACGACCCTGTTGCCGATCAGCTCGGCCTCGCCCAAGTCCAAGCTGCAACTGCGCTTCATGTACGACTACATCAAGGAAGGCGAATGCCGGGACATCATCGTCGACAACATGCGCGGTGCGATTGACCCGGACTCGAGCCTGGACCTGAGCAGCTACCAGCACTTTATCGCCATGCCGAACCTGGGCGTGTTCAACGACTCCGGCTTCCCGTTCACCCGCCTGGCTGACCTTTCGGAGTCGGCGGTGGTGATGCCGGACAACGTCGGCACCGATGAATTGAGCGCTTACCTGACTGTGATGGGCCGCTTCGGCGAGTCCACCGGCTACCCGGCCACCGCCGTCAAAGTGGTGCAGGCCAAAGACGTGCAAAGCGTTGCCGACAAAGACCTGCTGGTGCTCGCCACCGGCGGCAACCAGCCGCTGCTGCAGCAATGGCAGCAATACCTGCCGGCCACCAGTGACGGCCTGCAGCACCACTTCCTGTTGTCTGACCTGCCACGTTATGTGCGCAGCTGGATCAGCCCGGACGCCGCGGCCAACCAGCATACGGCCAATGCCGGCATCACCTTCAGCGGCCTGAGCAACAGCACCTGGTTCGCCGGCTTCCAATCGCCGCTCAAGGCCGGGCGCAGCGTGGTGCTGATTGCCAGCAACCAGCCTCAGGGCCTGCTTGAAGCGACCTCGGCACTGATTGGCGGTGACGACTACAAAGACTCGATCCAGGGCAGCCTGGCGGTGGTGCAGGGCACGCAGATCAGCTCGTTGGTCGCGGACCAGCAGTACTACGTCGGCGACCTGAACTACTTCAAATTCATGCAATGGCAGCTGTCCCAGAACCTGGGCTGGATGCTGGCGATTACCTTCCTGGGGCTGCTGGTGCTGACCTGCCTGATCTACCTGGCACTGCGTGCCCGTGCAAAACGGCGGTTGGCATGAGCCCTTTGCGTAGCGCGATCCTGGCGGTGATTGGCAGCACATTGCTTGCCGGTGCCGCCCAGGCACAGACCTGCGATTGGCCGCTGTGGCAGAACTATGCCAAGCGCTTTATCCAGGACGATGGCCGGGTGTTGAACTCGTCCATGAAGCCGACGGAAAGCAGCTCGGAAGGGCAGTCGTACGCGATGTTCTTTGCCCTGGTGGGCAACGACCGGGCGACCTTCGACAAGCTCTGGACCTGGACCAAGTCCAACATGGCGGGCGCCGACATCGGCCAGAACCTGCCGGCCTGGCTGTGGGGCAAGCGTGACGATGGCAAGTGGGGCGCGATCGACAGCAACTCCGCCAGCGACGCCGATTTGTGGATGGCCTATGCGTTGCTCGAAGCCGCGCGTGTGTGGAACGCACCGCAGTACCGCAGCGACGCGCAACTGGTGTTGGCCAACGTTGAACGCAACCTGATCGTGCGCGTACCGGGCCTGGGCAAGATGCTGTTGCCGGGGCCGGTAGGCTATGCACACGCGGGTGGCCTGTGGCGCTTCAACCCCAGCTATCAAGTACTGCCGCAACTGCGCCGCTTTGCAAAAGAACGCCCGAACGCCGGCTGGAACGAAGTGGCCGAGAGCAACGCGAAGATGCTCGCCGACCTGCCGAGCAATCCCCATGGCCTGGCGGCCAACTGGGTCGGTTATCGCGCTACCAGCGCGAACACCGGGCTGTTTATCGTCGACCCGTTTTCCGATGACCTGGGCAGCTACGACGCGATCCGCACTTACCTCTGGGCCGGCATGACCGCCAAGAGCGACCCGCTGGCCGCGCCGATGCTCAAGGCCTTGGGCGGGATTTCCCGTGCCACCGCTGCGTCGGTCAGCGGTTTGCCGCCGGAGAAAGTCCACGTGCTGACCGGTGAAGTCGAGAAAAACAACGGCTACACGCCGACGGGGTTCTCGGCCTCCACCATGGCCTTCTTCCAGGCCCGGGGCGAAACCGCCCTGGCGCAATTGCAAAAGCAGAAAGTCGACGACGCCCTCGCCAAGGCGCTCGCGCCTTCGGCCCCGGACAGCGCCCAGCCGATTTACTACGACTACATGCTCAGCCTGTTCGGCCAGGGCTTCGCTGATCAAAAGTACCGTTTCGAACAAGACGGCACGGTGAAATTATCCTGGGAGTCTGCATGCGCCGTCACACGCTAGCCATTGCGATTCTGGCGGCCCTGGCTTCCAGCGCCAGCTTTGCCGAAACCACTGACCCGCAAAGCCTGCTGATCGAGCAGGGCTATTACTGGCAGTCGAAAAAGAACCCGGAACGCGCCCTCGAGACCTGGCAGAAACTGCTGCGCCTGAGCCCTGAACAGCCGGATGCGCTGTACGGCATTGGCTTGATCCAGGTGCAACAACAGCGTCCGGCCGAAGCGCAAAAGTACCTGGCCCGCCTGCAGGCGTTGAGCCCGGTACCGCGCCAGGCCTTGCTGCTGGAGCAGGACATCACCGTCAACATCCCGGCCAACGCCAAGTTGCTGGAACAGGCCCGTGAACTCGGCGAGCCTGAAGAAGAGCGCGAACAAGCGGTGGCGCTGTATCGCCAGATCTTCCAGGGGCGCCAGCCCCAGGGCCTGCTTGCCCGCGAGTATTACAACACCCTGGGCTTCACGCCCAAGGGCACTAACGAGGCCATCGCCGGCTTGCAGCGTTTGTCCCGCGAGCGGCCGAACGACCCGATTGTGGCGCTGTTCCTGGCCAAGCATCTGGCGCGTAACCCGGCCACCCGCGCCGACGGCATCCGCGCCCTGGCCAAGCTGGCACCGAACAACGACGTGGGCGGCAACGCCGATGAAACCTGGCGCTTTGCGCTGATCTGGCTCGGCCCGCCGAAGAGCGACCAGGTGCCGTTGTTCCAGCAGTTTCTGGCTGCGCATCCGGACGACAGCGAAATCCGTGCGCTGATGAACAAGGGCATTGCCCAAGGCAAGACCGGCGCCGGTTGGCAGCGTGATCCGCAGATGACCAAGGCGTTCAAGGCGCTGGATGACGGCGACCTGAAAACCGCCGAGCCGCTATTGGCGGCGCGCCTCAATGAAAAATCCAATGACGTCGATGCGCTCGGCGGCATGGGCGTGCTGCGTCAACAGCAGCAGCGCTTCAGCGAGGCTGAAAGCTACCTGGTTCAGGCCACCCGTTTGCCGGGTGGCGCGGCATGGCAGTCGGCGCTCAATGATGTGCGCTACTGGAACCTGCTCAACCAGGCCCGTGACGCCCAGCGTGGCGGGCGCGGCAGCCAGGCCCGCGACCTGGTGGCCCAGGCCGAACGCTTGAACCCTGGCCAGCCCGGCGCTGCCGTGGCACTGGCGGGTTTCCAGGCCCAGGACAATCAGTTCGACACCGCCGAAGCCGGCTACCGCAAAGTGCTCGCCCGTCATCCTGGCGACCCGGACGCGCTGAGCGGCTTGATCAACGTGCTGTCCCAATCCGGGCAGCCGGAAGAAGCCTTGAAGCTGATCGACTCGGTGTCGCCCGCCGAGCGCGCGAAGTTCGCGCCGAGTGTGAAAATCACCGCGTTGCGCGCTACCCAGGTCGGCAAGCTGGCCGAGCAGCGGGGCGATTTGAAAGCCGCGCAAGCCGCCTACAAACAAGCCCTTGATGCCGACCCAGAAAACCCGTGGACACGCTTCGCCCTGGCGCGCATTTACCTGCGCGACGGCCAGATTCGCAACGCCCGTGCCTTGATCGACGGCTTGCTGGCCAAGCAGCCGAACCAGCCGGACGCGCTGTACACCAGCACGCTGCTGTCGGCGGAGCTGGGTGAGTGGAAAAAGGCTGAAGAGACCCTGGCGCGTATCCCTGCGGGGCAACGTACCGCTGACATGAACGAGCTGGGTATCGATATCGCGCTGCACAAGCAGACCGACATCGCCATCGAGACCGCCCGCCGTGGCCAACGCCCGGAAGCCCTCGCGCTGCTGGGCCGCAGTGAAGCCATGACCCGGCAGAAGCCTGAGCGCCTGGCGGTGCTGGCGGCCGCTTATGTGGAAGTCGGCGCGACGCAGCAGGGCCTGGATATCATGCAGAAGGTTCTGGATAACAATCCGAACCCGACCGTCGACCAGAAACTGCTGTACGCCAATGTCCTGCTCAAGGCCAACCACTACACCGAGGCGGGCGACATCCTGCGTGAAGTGCAGGGCAAGCCGCTGAGTGAAACCGGTCGCCAGCGTTACGACGATTTGATCTACCTGTACCGGGTCAAGCAGGCTGATGCCCTGCGTGAGAAAAACGACCTGGTCGCGGCCTACGACATGCTGTCGCCGGCCCTTGCCCAGCGTCCCAACGACGCTATGGCGGTAGGTGCCCTGGCGCGGATGTACGCGGCCAGCGGCAATAGCAAAAAGGCCATGGAGCTTTATGCGCCGCTGATTCAGCAGAACCCGAACAACGCTCGCCTGCAACTGGGCCTGGCGGATATCGCGCTGCAAGGCCGTGATCGTGGCCTGGCGGAAAGCGCCAGTGAAAAGGCGCTGTCCCTGGAACCGGGCAACCCCGAGATCCTCACCTCGGCTGCGCGCATCTATCAGGGGCTGGGCAAAAACAACGAAGCCGCTGCGCTGCTGCGCAAGGCGTTGGCGATTGAGAACAGCCAGAAGAGCCAGACGCAATTGGCTCAGGCCGGCTCCCAGGGCGTGCCTTACAACCCCTTCGTCGGCTTGCCGGGCCAGCGTCGCCAGGTCACCGACCTGACCGTCGCCGGCGCCGTGCCGCCGCCGATTGATGCACCGACCAATGTCGTGCCGGACAATGCCCTGGCAGCCTCCGCGCGTCCGGCGTCGAACAACTGGAACGAGCCGTTCGAGCCACCGTCGAGCATTGCTGCACTCGACACCGCCAACCTCAGCCCGGCACGTCGTGCACTGGATACGATCCTGCGGGATCGCACCGGTTACCTGGTGCAGGGCTTGAGCGTTCGCAGCAACAATGGCGAAAGCGGCTTGAGCAAAATCACTGACGTCGAGGCGCCATTCGAAGCGCGGATGCCGGTGGGGGATCTGAACGTTGCGCTGCGCGTGACGCCGGTGCATGTGAGTTCCGGCAGCGTGAAGAGCGACTCTGCCACACGCTTTGGCGGTGGCACGGCCAACCCGGCGGGCTCCCAGAGCGACACGGGCGTCGGTCTGGCCGTTGCCGTGGAGAACCCGGATGAAGGCCTCAAGGCCGACATCGGTGTAAGCCCGCTGGGCTTTCTGTACGACACCATCGTCGGTGGCGCCAGCGTCTCGCGGCCGTTCTCCCAGGGCTCCAACTTCCGTTACGGGGTCAACGTTTCGCGGCGCCCGGTCACCGACAGTGTGACCTCCTTTGCCGGTTCCGAAGACAAGCGTACCGGCGAGAAATGGGGCGGCGTGACCGCCAACGGCGGGCGTGGCGACCTGAGCTACGACAACCAGAAGCTAGGTGTGTATGGCTACGCCTCGTTGCACGAGCTGTTGGGCAACAACGTCGAAGACAACACCCGCCTGGAGCTGGGCAGCGGCATCTACTGGTACCTGCGCAATACCCCGACCGACACCCTGACCCTCGGCATCAGCGGTTCGGTCATGGGCTTCAAGGAAAACCAGGGTTACTACACCTACGGCCAGGGCGGTTACTTCAGCCCGCAGCGCTTCTTCTCCCTGGGTGTGCCGGTGCGCTGGGCGCAGAGTTTTGATCGGTTCAGCTACCAGATAAAAAGTTCGGTGGGCATCCAGCATATCGAGCAAGATGCGGTCGATTATTTCCCGGGGCATAGCGATTACCAAAATGACCCGACCCGGGGCGATCCGAAATACGCCAAGGACAGCAAGACCGGCATCGGCTACAGCTTCAATGCCGCCGCCGAATACCGCCTCAGCTCGCGCTTTTACCTGGGTGGCGAAGTCGGTCTCGACAACGCTCAGGACTATCGCCAGTACGTCGGTAACGCCTACCTGCGCTACTTGTTTGAAGACCTGAGCGGGCCTATGCCCTTGCCGGTCAGTCCGTACCGTTCCCCTTATTCGAATTGATTTGATAGGAGTCATCCATGCCTGTTTCCGCTTCTGCTATTGCCGGCCTGACCCTGCTGGTATTGGGCGAAAGTCACATGAGCTTTCCTGATTCACTGCTCAACCCGCTGCAGGACAACCTCACCGCCCAGGGCGCCAAGGTTCACTCCATCGGCGCGTGCGGCGCCGGTGCAGCCGACTGGATCGTGCCGAAGAAAGTCGAGTGCGGTGCCGAGCGCCTGCCGGTTGGCAAGGCCGAGATTTTCGGCAAGAACGCCATGAGCACCACCCCGATCAAAGACCTGATCGCCAAGGACAAGCCGGACCTGGTGGTGATCATCATCGCCGACACCATGGCCTCGTACCCGGAGCCGCAGTTCCCGAAAGTCTGGGCCTGGAAAAGCGTGACTTCCCTGACCAAGGCCATCACCGAAACCGGCACCAAGTGCGTGTGGGTCGGGCCGGCGTGGGGCAAGGTCGGTTCGCAGTACAAGAAGGATGATGCGCGCACCAAGGTGATGTCGCAGTTCCTCGCCACCAACGTGGCGCCGTGCACCTACGTCGACTCGCTGACCTTCTCCAAGCCGGGCCAGTGGATCACCACCGATGGCCAGCACTTCACCATCGACGGCTACCAGAAGTGGGCCAAGGCGATCGGCGACTCCCTGGCGAAGTTGCCACCGGCCGCCGTGGGCAAAGGAGCGCAATAATGAAACGGATTACCCTGGGCCTGGCGACCTTGCTCGCCAGCGTCAGCGCCTACAGCGCCGACATCCCGCTTTACCCCACCGGCCCGGAGAAGGATTCGGCGTTCCTGCGCCTGGCCAACGGCACCGACGGCGAGCTGAAATTGCTGCCCCAGGGTTCCAAGGCCAGCCTGGTGTTGGGTGGCGACAAACTGGTGTCTGACTACCTGCCGGTGTCGGGCGGCAAGACCCCGATCAAGGGTGTGTTGAGCCAGGGCGGCAAGGATTCCGAGCTGGCCGTGACCGTCGCGCCGGGCGAGTTCGCCACCGTAGTGGCCGTGCCGGACGCCAAGGGCGGCACGCGCCAGCTGGTGATCCACGAACAGCCGGATGACTTCAACGCACTGAAGGCCTCGCTGGCCTTTATCAACGCCGACGCCGCCTGCGCCGATGCGAGCCTGGAAGCCGTGGCGCAAAAAGCCGAGCTGTTCAAGAAGGTCGCCGAAGGCTCGATTTCGCGCCGCATGATCAACCCGGTGGAACTGTCGGTGCAGCTCAAGTGCGCCAACGCGCCGGTGGGCCAGCCGCTGACCTTCACCCTCAAGGCCGGCGAACGCTACAGCGTGCTCGCACTGCCATCGGCCGCCGGTTCGAGGTTGCTGTTTACCTCCGACACGCTCGCTAACTGATCGGGCCCGACACCACCATGGTCTTTGCCTCACTGGAATTCCTCACGCTGTTCCTGCCGGCCTTCCTGTTGATTTATGCGCTGGCCCGTCCGGGCTGGCGCAACGTCATCCTGTTGATCGGCAGCTGGCTGTTCTACGGCTGGTTGAACCCGCTGTTCCTGTTCCTGCACATGGTGTTGACCGTGGTGGCGTGGGTCGGCGGTTTGCTGGTGGACCGTTCCCGTGAAGACGGCAAGGGCCGGGTGCGGCTGTTGATCGCGTTGATCGTGTTCAACACCGCGGTGCTGTGTTGGTACAAGTACGCCAACATCGTCGCGGGCACCGTGAGTGAGGTAATCACCTGGTACGGCGCGATGCCGCTGGATTGGCAGCGCGTGGCGTTGCCGGCCGGGTTGTCGTTCATCGTGCTGCAGGCGATTTCGTACCTGGTGGATGTGCACCGGCACACCGTGCCGGTGGAGCGCAGCTTCATCAATTACGCGACCTATATCTCGATGTTCGGCCATTCGATTGCGGGCCCGATCATTCGTTATGACTGGGTGCGGCGCGAGCTGAACCAGCGTTATTTCAACTGGCCGAATTTCAGCCTTGGCGCTCGGCGTTTCATGATCGGCATGGGCATGAAAGTGCTGGTGGCCGACACCTTGTCGCCGCTGGTGGACATCGCCTTCCACCTGGAAAACCCGAGCCTGGTGGATGCCTGGATCGGCTGCCTGGCGTACTCGTTGCAACTGTTTTTCGACTTCGCCGGCTACAGTGCCATGGCCATCGGCCTGGGCTTGATGCTGGGCTTCCACTTCCCGGAAAACTTCAACCGGCCGTACCTCGCCAGCAGCATCCAGGACTTCTGGCGGCGCTGGCATTTGTCGTTGTCCAGCTGGCTGCGGGACTACCTCTACATCGCCCTCGGCGGTAACCGCGATGGCGTATGGCGCACCTACCGCAACCTGTTCCTGACCATGGCGATTGCCGGGTTATGGCATGGCGGCGACAGTTGGAACTACCTGTTGTGGGGTTCGGCCCACGGTATCGCGTTGTGCATTGACCGGGCGTGGTCGCGCTCGAGCCTGCCGAGCATTCCGCCGGTGCTGTCGCACATCTTGACGCTGCTGTTTGTGTGCCTGGCCTGGACGCTGTTCCGCGCACCGGACTTCCATTCGGCACTGACCATGTACGCCGGCCAATTCGGCATGCATGGCATGGCCTTGGGTGATGCGTTGGCCGTGGCCATGCGCCCGGCTCATGGCATGGCCGCGTTGCTCGGTTTGGTGTGCATCATCGCGCCGATCTGGCAGACCCGCTGCGAGCAGCGTTTTGGTACGCAGCCCTGGTTTGTGGTGGCCGCATCCCTGTGGCCGGTGGCCGGGTTTGTGTTGTCGTTCGCGCTGATTGCCAGCCGCGATGCCGTGCCGTTTCTGTACTTTCAGTTCTAAGGAAGCCTGACGATGCCCGCCCCTACCGCGCCGACCCCACCGAGTGAACTGGCCGTCCGCACCAGCCCCCTGGCGGGCTGGGTGTTGGTGCCTTTCCTGGCGGCGGGGCTGTTGTCTTGCGTCTGGCTGATGGTCAAGGGGCCGGTGAGTTTCCTGCCGCCCAAGGTCGACAGCGACATGCTGCTGCACGGTGAAGTGACCCATCGGTTTGCCAAGGAATTGTCCAAGGCACCGATGGCCATCGAAGCGGCAAACCTGGAGCGCGGCGCCAGTTGGCTGGCGTTCGGCGACACTGGGCCGCGGGTGCGCCAGGGGTGCCCGGGCTGGCTGTTTATCAGCGATGAACTGAAGCTCAACCGCCACGCCGAAGACAATGCGCGCACCAAGGCCGACGCGGTGATCGACCTGAAAAAGCAGCTAGGCCAGCGCGGTATTGATCTGCAAGTGATGGTGGTGCCCGATAAAACCCGCATCGCCGCTGCCCAGCGTTGCGGCTTGTATCGTCCGGCCGTGCTGGATGGCCGGATCCAGCAATGGAGCACGCTGTTGCAAGCGGCGGGCGTTGAAGTGCTGGATTTGACCGACACCCTGAAACCCCTCGGCCCGGATGCCTACCTGCGTACCGACACGCACTGGAGCGAAATCGGCTCGAATGCCGGCGCCCGCGCCGTGGCCCTGCGCATCCACCAGCGCGGTATCCAGGCCACGCCGGAGCAAGCCTTCGATATTACCCAGGCACCGCTCGCACCGCGTCCGGGTGACCTGGTGCGCCTGGCCGGTCTCGACTGGTTGCCGCCGAAGTTACAGCCGGTGGGCGAGCAGGTTGCGGCCAGCACCGCGCATGAGAACGGCCCGGCGGCGTCGAGTAACCCTGACGATTTGTTTGGTGACGCCGGCCTGCCGAACGTGGCGCTGATCGGTACCTCGTTTTCGCGCAATTCGAATTTCGTGGGTTTCCTGCAAAAAGCCCTGAACGCTCCGGTGGGTAACTTCAGCAAGGACGGCGGCGAATTTTCAGGCGCCGCCAAGGCTTATTTCGACAGCCCGGCGTTCAAGCAGACGCCGCCCAAGCTGCTGATCTGGGAGATCCCGGAGCGGGATTTGCAAACACCTTACGACCCGATAAAGATTAGTCAGTAAATTGACCATTTACCGCTCGTCTTAAAGATTTCTTCAGAAACACCAAAATAATGACACTTTCATTCCTTTGTCACAGAATGCGTACACAAAGGCGCCCACAAAAAGACCTGCGGTAAGCATCAGTACAGCTGACCTTTCACGTCTTTAAGATGCGTCGTGAGGGAGTGTTGGCGATGAGCCGTACCGATGATCTTTTTTCGTTGTTCGATAAGACGACTGCCAGTGATGTTCAAGGGATGGATTCGATGCTGCAGTTCTTCGAAGACATGCCGGTCGACGACAGTGCCAGCCTCAATATGGGCAGTGGCGCGTCGTTCTCCCGACATTCCCCTTGTGCCAACGAGCAGTCCCGCGAAGCCGCGAACATCCGGGCGAAGGTGGTAGCGCTGGTTTCGGTCAATGGCGGCGTCGGCCGCAGCACCCTGGCCACCGCGCTGAGCAGCGGTTTGCAGCGCCTGGGGCAGCCAGTGGTGGCGCTGGACCTGGACCCGCAAAACGCGCTCTATCACCACTTCGGCCTGGGCCACACCTTGCCCGGCATCGGGCGCACCAGCCTGCATAACGAGCGCTGGAGCCAGATCCTTCATTCAGGCTTTGCCGGTTGCCAGGTGATCACGTTTGGCGAAACCGATATCCGTCAGCAGGAAGACCTCCAGCGCTGGCTGAAACAGGAGCCGCATTGGCTGGCGCAACATTTGTCGGCCCTGGGCTTGGGTGAGCAGGACACGGTGATCATCGACACCCCGGCGGGTAATAACGTCTACCTGCATCAGGCACTGAACGTGGCCGATGTGGTGCTGGTCATCGCCCAGGCGGATGCGGCTTCCCTTGGCACCCTGGAGCAGATGGAGCAGTTGCTGGCGCCACACCTTGATGATCGGCCGGCGCTGCGTTGCCATTTCGTGATCAACCAACTCGACGAGACCTCGGGCTTTAGCCTGGACATGGTCGAGGTGTTCAGGAAGCGCCTGGGTGACAGCCTGTTGGAGGTGGTGCATCGGGATCCGGCGATCAGCGAGGCCCTGGCTTTTGGCAGCGATCCGCTGGATAACCAAGCCGCAAGCATGGCCTGTGACGATATCAATGCGCTTTGTCGCCTGCTGGTTGCCCGCTGAAAAGCCCGGGTTATGCCGCTAACCTCAGATGCTTATGCACAATCGGTTGGTTCGACCTGTCATCAAACGGCAATTTTGCGGAGCGGTTCTCATCACGCTGCAACTGCCTGTTTTGCGTGCGTTTTATTTTGTGAACAAAAAATGACCAGTCAGCATTTTGCCCCGCGAAGCTTGCCGGCAGGGCCTCTGCCAGAATTCCATCAACAGAGTTATCCACAGGGCGCGCTGCGACAAAATGCCCTTTAATTGCGCTCGGCGAGCAGCATCAGGTTGCGCGGGGTGAGCGGTGTTTCGCAGAAGCTGCCGACTTGAACCCTGTAACCGTTTTCTTCGAGAAACAATGCCCGGTCCAGCACCAGCCACATTTCCAGCGGGCGCCGAAACAGACCACGCACTAATTCCAGGTTTCGCACCTGCGCCAAGCGCTGCCAGCCTTGGGCCTCCAGTGCCGACCAATCCTGTTCCCCTGTGGATAATCCCTTGAGGGCCGCCAGTTCGCGGCAGTAGTCGGCGAACGGCTTGGCCAGCCAACTCGCGGGCAGGGACGGAGTGGGCAGGTAAGCATCGCTCCCGCGCAGTTGCCGCTGCAGAACATCAAAGCCCAGGCGCCTGGCCATCGACGTATCGCGCTGCTGGCGCACCCGCGCGCCGGCGGTAACGGTTTCGCTCAGCGGCAGGCCGAGGTCTTCCACCGATAAATGCAGTGACGACGCCTGGGCGGCAATCGACAGCGGCGGGTACTGCTCGGCGCGGATGCGGTTGTAGCAGCAGGGCGCCACGGCCAACTGCTGGCAGCCGGCGGCGCTGGCCAGCCGGAGCAGGCGCACATGCAGGTCGCCGCAGGCGTGCAGTGCCACCGGGGTTTGGTCGCGGCTGATCTGTACGTCGGCCATCACATCTTGCAGGCGATGGGTGACGGGCAATTGATGGTGTTCGCTGAGGGCTTGCCCTGAGGCGATGAGGGCCGGGTCGTATTCCAGGCAGGTCAGTTGCTGCCCGGGTTGCAACAGGCGGCGGCCGAGGTGGCCCTTGCCGGCACACCAGTCTAGCCAGTGTTCGGGGGTTTGGCGAAATTGCAGCGCGGCACCGAAGGCTTCGATCTGCTGCCATTTGCGGCCGGGTACATCGACGTTCAGGCGATGACGGGCGGCGGGTAGCGGGCGGGACGGTAAGTTATCCACAGCGCTGAGATTCAGCGACTGCATGGCCAGCTCAGGGAAAGGCGCAGGCGCCGGCAGGTGGTGAGGCTGGTTATGGCTGCTTTCCGCTTCGGCCAGCGAGCGCTGGCGCAGCCAATGGGCCAGTTCGGGATGCTGGGTTTCCCACGGCAATTGCAGATGGGTAAAGGGCCGTGGTCGCCACAGCCCTTGATGTTCGGTGAGGAACGTATCCAGCGCCTGGAAGCGGGCGAGCAGTTGCTCACCCGTCAACAAGGCGTCAGCGGCCCTGGCAGGCATCGACCCGCAACCAGCGCTCCAGCAGCTTGAAGAAGCGCACCAGGACGTAGGACATCAGCAGGTAGAACAAACCCGCTGCGAAGAAGATCTCCACCGGCAGGTAGGTGCGGGCAATGATTGTGCGGGCCATGCCGGTCAGTTCCAGCAGGGTCACGGTACTGGCCAGGGCGCTGGCCTTGAGCATCAGGATCACTTCGTTGCTGTAGGCCGGCAGGCCGATGCGCGCGGCACGCGGCAGGATGATGTAGAACAGCGCCTTGGGCCTGGACATGCCCAGCGCCCGCGCGGCTTCGATTTCACCCGGCGGGATGGCCTGGATCGCGCCACGCAGGATCTCGGCTATATAGGCGGCGGTGTGCAGGGTCATGGTGGCGGTGGCGCACCAGAACGGGTCCCGCAGGTACGGCCACATGAAGCTTTCACGCACGGCGTCGAACTGTGCCAGGCCGTAGTACACCAGGAACAGCTGCACCAGCAGCGGCGTGCCGCGGAAGAAGAAAATGTAGCAGTAGGGCAGGGTGCGCACGTACCACAGGCGTGACGAGCGGGCGATGCCCAGCGGGATTGCCAGCAGCAGGCCGGCGATCACGGCGATGGCCACCAGCTCCAGGGTCAGGGTTGCGCCCTGGGCCAGTTTCGGCAGCCATTTGATGATCACGGCCCAGTTCAGGCCCAGGTCGAAATGCGACAGCCAGCTGTAGTCGCCACTCATTGCGTGCTCCTCGCAAAGCCGCGCGCGGCACGTTTTTCCAGGAAGTGCATGCCGGTCATCGCCAGGACAGTGAGGCCCAGGTACATGAAGGCCGCGACCATAAAGAAGGTGAAGGGCTGCTTGGTGACGGTCACGCCGATCTGCGCGTGGCGCATGATTTCTTCCAGGCCGATCACCGAGACCAGCGCGGTGTCCTTCATCAGAATCATGAACAGGTTGCCCAGGCCCGGCAGCGCGATGCGCCACATCTGCGGCATGATCAAGCGGGTGAAGATCCGGACCTTCGACAAGCCCAGTGCGACACCGGCTTCACGGTGGCCCTTGGGAATGGCCAGGATCGCGCCGCGGAAGACTTCCGTGGCGTAGGCGCCAAAGCACAGGCCCAGGGCGATCACCCCGGCGGCGAAAGCGCTGAGGGAAAGGTCGGGGTTGCCGAAAAACTCCCCGAGGGAGCGCATCAGGTTGACCGTGCCGAAGTAGATCAGCAGGACCCACAGCAGTTCCGGGATGCCGCGAACCAGGGTGGAGTAGCTGCCGCCAAGCCATTGCAGCGGCTTGTACGGGGAAGTCTTGGCCAGGGCGCCGGCCAGCCCGAGCACCAGCCCGAGGCACAGGGCGGTGAGCGCCAGCTTGACGGTCATCAGCGCGCCGGCGGCGAGCGCCGGGCCGAATCCGTAGAGGTCGAAATTCATGGTTTAGTCGTTTCGCAAGGCAAAGCTCAGGACCGGCGCACTCAAGCGAGCACGCCGGGCAGGCCATTCAGGATCACTCGATACTGAAAGGGAAGTACTTGTCGTTGATCTTCTTGTAGGTGCCGTCGGCCTTGATTTCAGCCAGGGCTTTGTTCAAGCGCTCGCGCAGCGGGTCGCCTTTGCGTACGGCGATACCGATCTTGTCGCTCTCGACCACCGGGTCGCCCTTGAATTCGTAGGCGGAGCCGTCTTTGCTTTTCAGCCACTCGTACTGCACGTACTTGTCGGCGAGCATCCCGTCCAGGCGGCCGGAAGTCAGGTCGAGGTAGGCGTTTTCCTGGGTGTCGTAGAGCTTGGCGGTGGTGTCCGGCAGCTTGTCTTCCAGGTAGGTACCGGCCAGCGTTGCGCGCTGTGCACCGATGATCTTGCCCTTCAGGTAGTCCGCGTCGGTCTTGAAGTCTTTGTTGGCTTTGGGCGCGATGAACTGCAGCTTGTTGGAGTAGTACGGGTCGGTGAAGTCGACGGCCTGCTTGCGTTCATCGGTGATGGACAGCGAGGAGACCAGGAAGTCGAACTTCTTGGCATTCAGGGCCGGGATGATGCCGTCCCAGTCGGAGACATACACTTCGCACTTCTCGACTTTCATCTTGGCGCACAGGGCGTCGCCGATGTCCTTGTCGAAGCCGACGACGTTGCCGCTGGCATCTTTATTGTTGAACGGCGGGTAGGCCGCTTCGATCCCCATTTTCAAGGTTTCAGCCATCGCCGTGGCGCTGAACGCCATCGAAACAGCGGCGGCCAAGAGGAATTTTTTATAGTTCTGCATGCATGTTGCTCCGTTAGCGGTTGCTGGACATGAATTGTTTGCAGCGCGCCGAAAGCGGGTTTTCAAATACCTGCTGTGGCGATCCTTGCTCTTCGACCAGGCCCTGGTGCAGGAACACCACTTCACTGGACACCTGGCGGGCGAAGCCCATTTCATGGGTGACCAGCAGCATGGTGCGGCCTTCTTCGGCCAGGGCGCGGATCACATTAAGTACTTCCTGAACCATTTCCGGGTCAAGGGCCGATGTGGGCTCGTCGAACAGGATGACTTTGGGCTGCATGGCCAGGGTGCGTGCGATCGCGGCGCGTTGTTGCTGGCCGCCGGACAGTTGCGCGGGGTAGGCATGACGCTTGTCACTGATGCCAACCTTGGCCAGCAAGGCTTCGGCGATTTCAGTAGCTTCGGCCTTGCTCTGGCCGAGCACGCGGCGCGGGGCCTCGATGATGTTGTCGAGGACGCTCATGTGCGGCCACAGGTTAAAGTTTTGAAACACAAAACCGATTTCGCTGCGCAGGCGGTTGATCTGTTTGCCGTCGGCGGCCACCAGTTCGCCGTTTTTCGCAGCCTTGAGCTTGAGCTCTTCACCGGCCACCAGGATTTGCCCCTGGTGCGGGTTTTCCAGCAGGTTGATGCAGCGCAGGAACGTGGACTTGCCGGAACCGGAGGAACCCAGGATCGAGATCACATCGCCGTCGCGGGCGGTCAGCGAGATACCTTTAAGCACCTCCAGCTCACCATAGCGTTTATGCAAGTTGCGGATTTCAAGCGCGGGCGTGGCCTCAGCCATGTGCGGTCCTCATTGTGTTCATTGCGCTCCTGCTGTTGGCCCGCCTTCCTGGCGAGGCGCCAAGCTAGCATAGCGTCCGGATGACAGCCAACAGCCCTGCAGGCGGTAAACAGACGGTCTGCGGCAGGGTGTCGCATCGGCACAGCAGTGTGTCGCGCCATCAACAACCGAACAGCCGTTTGAACCAGTATTCCTACAGGTTTCGCGTAAAAAAGGGCGCGATGGTGCCAGCTTTGGCCGGGTGTTGGAAGGGTTAAACCGGCGAACGGTCCTTATCAGCCCTTTTATGGGGCGTCACGCACAAATTGTGTGTGTTTTTGGTGCACTGATTCGTCTTTCAAGTGAGTCGCACAGTAACGCTATAGCGGAATGCCATTAGTGTCAGTGACTTACGAGAGCTATTGAGTTTCCCTACAGCCCGCGTCAATCGTGGCTCTGTAACATTTTGGCGCAAATCTTGCGTAAAAAATAAAGAACGCCCCGTTGGTTTCTTTTCACGAGAAAGACGCCAGACCGGGTGGACCGTATTCGCAATTCCTCGCAAAGGTGTGTCAATGAGTAGTACGCAAAGCTCCAATGACCTCGAACAGGGGCTCAAACCGCGTCACGTCACCATGCTGTCGATTGCCGGCGTTATCGGTGCCGGGTTGTTTGTGGGCTCCGGCCACGCGATTGCTGCGGCGGGCCCGGCCGTGCTGCTGGCTTATGCCGCCGCCGGTACGCTGGTGGTGTTGGTGATGCGCATGCTGGCCGAGATGGCCGTGGCATCGCCGGACACGGGTTCGTTCTCTACTTATGCCGACCGTGCGATCGGGCACTGGGCCGGTTTCACCATCGGCTGGTTGTACTGGTGGTTCTGGGTGCTGGTGATTCCGCTGGAAGCCAACGCTGCCGCGACCATCCTGCACGCCTGGTTCCCCGGCGTGGCGATCTGGGCCTTCACCCTGATCATTACCTTGCTGCTGACCGCGACCAACCTGTTCAGTGTGAAGAACTACGGCGAGTTCGAGTTCTGGTTTGCGCTGATCAAAGTGGTGGCGATCATCGGGTTTGTGATCCTCGGCATCCTGGCGATCTTCGGCTTCCTGCCGGGCAGTCAGGTCAGCGGCGTTTCGCACCTGTTCGACACCCAGGGCTTCCTGCCCAACGGCATGGGCGCGGTATTGGCGGCGATCCTGACCACCATGTTCTCGTTCATGGGCACCGAGATCGTGACCATCGCGGCCGCTGAATCGAAGAACCCGGGCCAGCAGATTTCCAAGGCCACCAACTCGGTGATCTGGCGGATCGGCTTGTTCTACCTGGTGTCGATCTTCATCGTCGTGGCCCTGGTGCCGTGGAATGATCCTGCGCTGGCAGCGGTCGGTTCCTACCAGACCGTGCTGGAACGCATGGGCATCCCGAATGCCAAGCTGATCGTTGACCTGGTGGTGCTGGTGGCCGTGACCAGTTGCCTGAACTCGGCGCTATACACCGCTTCGCGCATGATGTTCTCCCTGGGCCGTCGCGGTGATGCACCGGCGGTGTCCAAGATCACCAACAAGAGCGGCACGCCTTACTGGGCGGTGTTGCTGTCTACCGGCGCGGCGTTCCTGGCGGTATTCGCCAACTACGTGGCGCCGGCGGCGGTGTTTGAATTCCTGCTGGCCAGCTCCGGCGCCATCGCGCTGCTGGTGTACCTGGTGATCGCCGTGTCGCAACTGCGCATGCGCCAGAAACGCACGGAAGCGGGCGAGAAGATTGCCTTCAAGATGTGGCTGTTCCCGGGCCTGACGTATGCGGTGATCGTGTTCATCGTGGGCGTGCTGACGATCATGTTGTTCCAGGAAGCGCATCAGGTGGAGATCATTGCCACCGGGATCCTGAGCTTGCTGGTAGTTGCGGCGGGGCTGATGGTGTCGCGTCGGCGCAAGGGCCGGAAGGTTGGGGCTGCGGTGCTTAACTGACGGAGTGCTTTCGTCGCAATACCGTTGATCAAATGTGGGAGCGGGCTTGCTCGCGAATGCGGTGGATCAGTCGACATTTGAGCTGACTGACACACTGCCTTCGCGAGCAAGCCCGCTCCCACATTTCGTTTTGTATCAGTCTTCGGAGCTAACAAGCGCCTGTGACGCCGCGACGTAATCGGCCTGGAATTCCGGCGATTCAATCCACGCCAGCGCTGCCGCTTCATCCTCGGTATCCGTGGCCCACTGGCGATACTCGATCAGCGCCGCGAGGATAAAGTCCGTCGCTTCTTCTTCGCCTTCCTGCTCCAGTACCACTGCCAGCAGCGGGTGCGCCAGGAACACGGCACACAGCGCCTGCTGGCTGGTTTCGCCAGCGGTGCGCATCTCCAGGAACAGCTCGGTCAAATCCACCGATTCAAGATCAATGCGGCTGTCATCGCCGGCAAAGGCATCCGGCTTGGTGGCGACGGCGCGTTGGGTGCGATTCTGCTTGGCCTTGGCTTTTGCCCGGTGGGCGCGTTTTTGCTGCTTGTTCGGCGAAGCCATGGGCTCACGTCCTTGGTGTCAGGATCTGGGGGTGGGGTATTGAAGCGCAGGTCTGGAGAAATCCCAAGGCTTTCTAGGTGCGATCCGTCACTTGGCGCCCCGGCGTGCCGTTGGCCAACTCTCCCCGTTGCAGCCAAGCCAATGCAATCGGCCACAACCGATCCTGATACTGGCTGCGAAAGAATGCGAAGTGTCCGACCTCTTTTTCGCCGATATCTTCAGGGGCGATCCGCAGGTGCGTGCGCTCGCTGCCGTCGAAGTAACCCAGCAGGCGCTCGATTGCCGCCACCGTGCCAAACGGGTCGTCGGTAATGCTGATGGCCAATATCTGTGCCTTCACCCGCGAAAACGGCAACTCGGGCAAGGCTCGCCCACTCGGACGTTTTTCATAACTCGGCGTCGGCGTACTCCAGTCGCGTACAACGCCCGCCGGGGTATCCTCCAGCCAGCCTATGCGTTTGCCCGGGAAGTAGCCAAAAACCGCTGTCACCAGCGGCATCACCACATGCCATTTGGCAAGCATCCGCCAGCGCCCGCTCGCCTCGTAGTCGCGCCAGTAGGCAAACTGCGCGCCTACCGTCACCAGGCGCCGAATCACCGCGCCGGAAGCCCCGAGCCCCGCCGCACATCCGCCAAAACTGTGCCCGACCACATCAATCGGTTGGCCGGCAAACTCCCGCTGGGCCCGCTGCAGGATCGCTTCGAAGTCCAGCACGCCCCAATCGGACCATGAGGCCTTGAACCCTTTCAGCGAGCCGCTGCGGGATTCGCCGATGCCGCGGTAGTCGTAGGTGATGACGTCGAAGCCATTGGCAAACAGGTAATCGGCAAACCGTGAGTAGTGACGGCAGCGTACGGAGGTGGCGGCGTTGATGATGACGACCGGGCGTTCAACGTCTGTGCGCGGATGGCGCCACGTGAAGCCGCCGATGGAATGCCCATCGGCTGTGGGCTCGCGGAATGCTTCGGCTTGAGGTCGGACTGGCAGGTTCATGAACAGGCTCGATCATTGCGCTTTCGATGGGGGGGCAAAGGCCCGTGCGCAGTTTTATGAGAAGTCGAAACTAACAAATTTCTGCTATGAAGACCCCGGGGATTTTTCTGAGGCTCGACCTGAGCGGCACAGATGCCTAGGCTTAGACCCTTTCGCCCACCAGAGCCGGCCCATGACCCGCGACACCCTCGAACAAAACCAGATCCCGATCTACTTCGCCAGCGTGGTGCTGGCTGCCGTTGTCGGCCTGCTGGCGCCCTCCATGGTTCAAGGTGTGGCTGCCCTGGTTACGCCCGCCATCGCCGTGCTGATGTACGCGATGTTCCTGCAAATCCCCTTTCTGGACCTGCGCCAGGGGCTGGGCAACAAACACTTCATGGCCGCGTTGCTGCTGGCCAACTTCATCCTGATTCCGCTGCTGGTGTGGGCGCTGACTCGGGGCCTGGTGGAACACCCGGCGATCCTGGTGGGTGCGTTGCTGGTGCTGTTGACGCCGTGCATCGACTACGTGGTGGTGTTTACCCATATCGGCAAGGGTGACTCGCGGTTGATGCTGGCGGCGACCCCGATTCTGTTGTTGCTGCAACTGCTGCTGTTGCCGGTCTACCTGGGGTTGATGCTGGGGGCGCAGTCGCAGGTGGTGGTTGCAGTGGGGCCGTTTGTCGAGGCCTTCCTGCTGCTGATCGTTGCCCCCATGATTCTGGCGGTGCTGACCACTTCCCTGTCCCGGCGCTCACCGGTCGTCAGTGCCTGGAACGATGCCTGGGCCTGGCTGCCCGTGCCGGCCATGGCGCTGGTGCTGATGGTGGTGATCGGTTCGCAGATCACCGCCGTGGTTCGCGATATCGGCCTGCTGGCGCCGGTGATCCCGGTGTATATCGGCTTCCTGTTGCTGGCCCCGCTGATGGGAGCGCTGGCTTCGCGCCTGTTCAAGCTATCGGCGCCCACGGCGCGGGCGGTCACCTTCAGCGCCTCCACGCGTAATTCCCTGGTGGTGCTGCCGCTGGCGCTGGCGTTACCCGAAGAGATCCGTGGGCTCGCTGCTGCCGCAGTGATCACGCAAACCCTGGTGGAATTGGTAGGGGAGCTACTCTATATCCGCCTGCTGCCGCTGCTGATCTGGCCCGCTCGTCGTTAGGCGGATGAATGTTTGATTCTGTTCAGGGCTTATTCAGGGTGGCGTTCGGCAACATGAGCCGGTTTACCCCACCTGACAGGCTGAATAATGGATCAACACAATCGCTTTCGAATGGAATCGCTGGGTATTTTCCTCATCGCCCTGCTGCTGTTCACCCTGGGCATCTGGGACCAGCAGCCACAGGGCTTCGACGGCCGCTGGGCCGTGTTCATGCAAGAGATGTTTCGCCACGGCGCGAGCCTGTTTCCTACCACCTACGGTGAGCCTTACCCGGACTATCCGGGCACCGCGACCTACCTCAGCTACCTCTTTGCCCGTTTATTCGGCGCGCCCAACGACCTGGCTAACGTGATGCCCACCGCCCTGGCGTCTGCCGGGGTCATGGCGCTGATCTACCGCTTGCTGGTGCCGTCGGGCCGGGCGTGGGCGCTGCTGACGGTGCTGCTCACCGCATTGACTGCCCAGTTGCTGGAGAAGTCGCGCTCGGTGTGCCTGGACCAGATGATCTCGTTGTTGTGCCTGGGGTGTTTCTACCTGCTGCATACCGGTGAGCGCCTGGGCTCGCGGCTGCGCCAATATGCGATCTTTCCGTTGTTCGTGGTGGCGTTTGCCATTCGCGGGCCGCTGGGGTTGATCGAGGTGTGCGGGGTGGCCTGTGTCTACTGGGCGCTGGGCACCGCTCGTACGCGGCAAGAGCGGATTGCACTGCTGAAAAAGGTGATTGCCCACGGCGTGGTCGGTTTGATCCTGCTGGCCGGCTGTTGGTGGGCGCTGTTGAAACTGGCGCGGATCAGCGGGGGCGATGCTTTCGTCGATGATGTGCTGCGGATGCAATTCACCGGGCGCCTTGATGAAACCGGTGAGGCGTTCTACTTCTACTTCAAGCTGAGCCTGTACCGCTATTTCCCGGTGGTGCCGCTGGCCCTGGCGACGATGATTGCCCTGCGCCACAAATGGTCGGCCCGCCACGACGATGCCGATGTGCAGTTGATGCTGCGTTTGGCCGCCTGCGGATTGATGATTTTGCTGGGCTTGTCGGTGCCGCACTTCAAGCGCGCCTATTACATCGTTCCCATGGTCCCGATGTTTGCCGCGGTGGCCGCCTATGGCTTGCTCCAGGCCCAGGGCTGGTTGCTCGGCGTGCGGCGTGGCTATGAGTGGCTGGTGGCGGTCCTGCCGGTGCTGGGCATTGTCGTGGTGTTTGTCTGTCGGCATCTGTGGCACAAGCACGGCTACTGGCCGGACGTTTCAGTGCCGGCGCTGGTGGGTGTGCTGATCGTGCTGCAACTCGCAGCCGTGATTGCCTGGCGCCGTTTGCAGGGCAATCTCGGCCAGCGCCTAGTGGTGCTCAGCCTGATTGCGCTGGCCACCCAATGGCTGGTGCTGGTGAAGGTTGTGGAGCCGGCCAAGGACCTGCAATTCGACACCAGGAACTTCGTAAGCGCGGTGGAAAAGCTGCGTGCCGATAATCCCGGGACCCTGGTGTTCGTCGATCTGGCCAAGGACACCTGGGCGATTCGCTACATCATGAACCTGGATCACGACGAGCAGCCGCTGTTCATCGGGCGCAACCAACCCTTGCTGGTGGATACGCTACCGCGCCCCGCCTGGGTGATTGTGGAGCGCAAGCAAACCGCACTGCTCAGCGGCACGCCGCTGGAACACATGGCGCCGGTGTTCAATGGGCGGTTGAATGACAACCCGCTGCTGGTGTTCCTGGTGAAGTGACTCAGTCGCCTTGACATCCTTGTCGGTGGTAACGCCGACAAGAGTGGCGATCATTGGGGAATTAAGGATGGATCAATGGGGTCGGAATGAGGTGTTGATAACCGGCGCTTTGGATCGTCTTACTGTATGGTCGCCGCCTGGATGACCGGTTGGTCTGATTGGAGCGCTTTGCAGCCTGCCGCAAAACAGGCGCCTGCTAGGCTTGGGTACTTTCGTGGTGATGAGTTTGGGTGCGACATGGAAGCAGTAAAAATGGATTTTGAGTATGCCGGTGCCGAGAGCGTCGGTAGTGCCCACGTGATCGGCCGTTCCTGGCTTGGCGGCCTCAGCATCTGTTTTGACGGAGGCTGCAGCTACCCCTCGATGATCAGCGTGCTGGAGGCTGTGTTCAGGCGCTACGGACGCCTGGTGCGTTTTGGCGAGTCGCTCTCGGCGCAGGATTGGATTGCGCGCGTGGAGGAGAGTGGTTTTCACATCTCCGAGCAGGAGCGGGTTGCGGTGTTGACGTTGATGCGGGGCGGGGGCTGAAGGAGTCAAAAACGCCAGGCAACAAAAAACCCGCACCAGGCGGGTTTTTTGTGTGTTTCAGATGACGTTTGCACCACCTGAAACTAATTAGTGGTGCCCAGAGACGGAATCGAACCGCCGACACGGGGATTTTCAATCCCCTGCTCTACCGACTGAGCTATCTGGGCAACGGGGCGCATTAAACGGGTTTTTCAGGGGGTCGTCAAGCAAGTTTTCAAAAAATATTTAATTATTACCGTCGCTTACGGGCCAACCCCCAAATTTGATCAATTATTCAGCAGGTGGCACGTAGCCGTCGGCCTTGGCGTAATCCTCGCCGGAAAAGTACTTGTCCATCTCGCCCTGCAGGTATTTGCGGTCTTCGGCGTTCATCATGTTCAGGCGCTTTTCGTTGATCAACAGGGTCTGGTGCTTTTGCCAGTCAGCCCAGGCCTTGGCGGAGACGTTGTCGAAAATGTCCTGGCCCTTGGCGCCAGGGAACGGGGCGCGCTCCAGGGCGGGCAGTTCTTCGTGGTACTTGCGGCAGATGATGGTGCGGGTCATGACGGAACTCCTGCGTTCAATACTTCAGCCGCGCGCTTCAGCAGTTTTTTCACCGGGGCGGCAAGGCCCAGGCGCGGCGGGGTGGCGAGGTTATACCAGAGCCAGTCAGCCTCGGCCACGTGATGGGCAGACTCCTGGACCTGGACCAGCCAGGGTTCGATAGCCAGTTGGAAGTGGCTGAAGGTGTGGATCAGGCTCGGCAGCTCCTGGTGTTTGCCCAGCGCCAGCGAGTGCTGGTTGGCCAGGTGTTCCAGGTCGGCCAGGTCATCCAGCTCCGGCAGGCTCCACAAACCGCCCCACAGGCCTGTGGAGGGGCGACGGTAAAGCAGGATCGCGCCCTCGCCATTGGCCAGCATCGGCATCAGCGTGCGCTTCTGGGGCACGGTCTTGCGTGGCTTGGGGATCGGGTAGCGGGTTTCCAGGCCGAGCAGGTGCGCTTCGCAGCCCTTTTCCAGCGGGCACAGCAGGCAGCTGGGCTTGCTGCGGGTGCAGAGGGTGGCGCCCATGTCCATCATGGCCTGGGTGTAGGCGTTGACGCGGTCATGGGGCGTAAAGCGCTCTGCGGTGGCCCACAGCTGTTTGGCGACCTTCGGCTCGCCCGGGTAACCCTCTTGCGCGGTAAAGCGCGCCAGCACGCGTTTGACGTTGCCATCGAGGATCGGCGCTCGCAGGCCCATGCTCAGGCTGGCAATCGCACCCGCGGTGGACAGGCCAATGCCGGGCAGTTCGGTGAGTTTTTCGACGTCACGGGGAAACTCGCCGCCATATTCGGCAACGACGATCTTCGCGGTCTTTTGCAGGTTGCGCGCCCGGGTGTAGTAACCCAGCCCGGTCCACAGGTGCAGCACTTCGTCTTCCGGCGCGGCAGCCAGGGCTTCGACCGTTGGCAAGGACGCCATGAACCGGTCGAAGTAGTTCAGCACGGTGCTGACCTGGGTCTGCTGCAACATGATCTCCGAGACCCACACCCGGTAAGGCGTGATGCCCTGTTGCCAGGGCAGGTCATGGCGACCGTGGCGGTCGTACCAGTCGAGCACCGCCGTTGAAAACTGCTCGTTTCTCATCGTTTGAACAGGCCTTTAAGCGCGTCTTTCAGCTGTGGATTGACCTTGTCGAGCTTCTGTTCAAGCTTCTCGCCGAGCTTGTTGCCTGCCGCCTTGATGGCGACCTGGCTCAAGCCGTCCTTGTCCAGGCGGCAGGCCTTGGCGCCCAGTTCCAGCGGGCCACGGCAGCGCAGCGGGACTTCGATGTTCTGGAAGTTGGAGCCCACCTGGCAAGCCGGGTCCGGCACGTCGCGCTGGTCGCCTTCGACGATAATGCCGACGCGGTAGTCCATGCCCAGCACGCGCAGGTCGACGTCACCGTCGCCGTTGACGGTCAGGCCCGGGATGCGCACTTTCAGGTCGGGGTTGCTGGCCACGCCATTGCGCAAGGTCAGGTTGCCCTTGAGTTCCTGGAACGGGGTGTCCTTGCCGCGCTGCTCGCCGCTGAGGGTCTTGCGGTTGAGCAGGGCGATGCCGGTGCACAGCTGTTGCTCGATGTTGGCGTTGAGCAGCACGCCGTTGTTGATCGCGAAGCTGGCGGTACCGTTGAGGCTGTCGATCAGGGCTTTCTGGCTATTGCCGCGTCCGTTGAGGTTGCTGTCGAGGGTGAGCTGGCCCTTCACCGGCGGGTTCTGCCCCTGGGCTTGCAGGATGCGTTCGACCGGTACCTGCTTGATGCGGGTTTGCAGCGCCAGCAGCGGGATGTCCTGGCGCACGTCAAGGTTGCCGTTGGCCTGGAAGGTGCCGTTGTAGAGGCCGCCGCTCAAGGTATCGAGCTTGAGCTGGCCATCGAGGCCGGAGGCTTTCAGCGCGGCATTCTGGATCGGCAGCTTGCTCAGGGTCAGTTGGCCAAAGGACAGGTCGGCGTTTACGTCCAGGGTGCGCAGGCGGGTCAGCGGCAGCAGCTTGTCGGTACTCCACGCGGCTTTGGTCGGGGCGTCCGGCAGCGGTGTGGTGCCACCGGCCGCCATGGCGCCGGCTTCGCTGTTCTGCACTTCAGCCTGGCGCGCGGCCGCAGCGCCCTTGGCGGCTTCGGACTTGGCCGGCAGGTAGTTGTCGGCGTTGAACGTATCGGCCTTGAGCTGCACCCGCAGGGATTGCCTGGCGAAATCATCCACGGCCACGCGACCGGTGAAGGTGCTGTCGTCGAGTTTCAGGTTGAGGTCTTCAAGCGCCAGGCTGGTCGGCGTGCCCTTGAGGCGGCTGACCAGTTCGACCTTGCTCAGGCTGCCGGCGGCCATCGGTGGCAGCGGGTTGCCGACGCTGTCGAGGAACTTGGCCAGGTCAAACTGGGCAATCGACAGGGCGCCGCTGAGCTGTGGAGTCTTGTCCAGGTCGTTGACCTTCAGCTCGCCCAGGGCGCGCAGTTGGTTCAGCGACAGCTTCATGCCGGTCCATTCGGCGATATTCGCAGACTGGTCCACCAGCAATTGGCCCTGGGTCGAAAAGGTCACGGTCTTGCCTTGCAGCGGCTCGCCGGTGGCTTCACCAGTGACCTTCATGTCTTCGAACTGGTAGCGCTTGAGGGCGCGCTGAATGCGCAGGTTGCCATTGACCTCGGTCTTGACGCGCATCAGCGGCTGGTTGGTGCCGAAGAACGCGGTGAGTTTGACCGGGATGCTTGCACCTTCGTGCACGGCGCCGGCACTAAGCTGGATGCTTTCGGCGCTGAACTGCTTGCCGGTCTGCTCGTCGTTGTATTCGACGCGGGCGTTGTTGATGGTCAGGCTGTCGATGTCCAGGCGGATCGGCTGCGGCGGCTTTTCAGGCTTGGGCGGTGTGGCCGCTTCAGCCACGGCAGGCGTGGTGGCGGCGGTAGCCGGGTCCGGCACATTCTTGCCGATGTCTTCCCAGTTGCCGTGGCCATGCACGTCTTTGTTCAGGCGCAGGTTCAGGCCTTCGACACGTACATCGCTCATCTGCACTTCACGGCGCAGCAGCGGCAGCACGCGCACCGACAGGCCGAGCATCTGCAGATCGGCAAACGGTTGGCTCGGATTGGTCAGGGTCGCAACGCTGGCCTCGTGCAATTCAAGACCGAGCCAGGGGAACAGGCTCCAGCCGATGTCGCCATTGAGCGTCAGCTCGATGTGGGCCTTGTCGCGGGCAATCTGGCGAATCTCGTCTTTGTAGTCGTTGGGATCGAAGAGATGGGTCAGGGCAAAGCCTAGAGCCACAATGATCAGCAACAGCCCGAGAAGTACCAGACCCAGGATTTTGCCGAACGCTTTCATGGGCGAGTCCTTGTATGTCGATTTTAAAATTTAGCCGAAGAGTATAACGCTCGTAGCCCTATGGCTGTTTAGGGATCGTTACATGGCGTCAAACAAATCAGATAACTCCAGAAAGGTGATATCAGTTTGGTTTTTCTGTCATCCACAGATGCTAATCTGCGCATGTTCGTCTGCCGTCTGCGACTAAACGTCGCGTTTAAAAGGAGCTTTACTCAACAAAACGGCCACGCCTTGCGTGTAAGGCCGAGGGAGAGAGCGCCCGACGGACACATACTAATAACTGGGGGAAACACCAATGAGCACTAGCACTGCGGCGGGTAATACTGCTGCACAGCCTGCGTTCCTGTCCAAGGAACGCATTATCGCCAAGCCCGGGTTCAACCGTTGGCTGGTACCACCGGCCGCCCTGGCGATCCACCTGTGTATCGGCATGGCCTACGGTTTTTCGGTGTTCTGGCTGCCGTTGTCCAAGGCGCTGGGGATCACCGCACCGGTCGCCTGCGCGCCGGACATGAGCTTCATCAGCCAGGTCTTCTCGTCGCAATGCGACTGGCCCATCTCCATGCTGGGCTGGATCTACACCCTGTTCTTCATCTTCCTCGGCTGCTCCGCAGCGATCTGGGGCGGCTGGCTGGAACACGCCGGGCCACGCAAGGCTGGTGTCGTTTCGGCCTTGTGCTGGTGTGGCGGCCTGCTGATCTCTGCGTTGGGGATCTATACCCACCAGATCTGGCTGATGTGGATCGGCTCCGGGGTCATTGGCGGTATCGGCCTGGGCCTGGGTTACATCTCGCCGGTCTCGACCCTGATCAAGTGGTTCCCGGACAAGCGCGGCATGGCTACCGGCATGGCGATCATGGGTTTCGGCGGCGGCGCGATGGTTGGCGCTCCGCTGGCAGCCGCCTTGATGGGCCACTTTGCCTCGCCGACCAGCGTTGGCGTGTGGCAGAGCTTCGTGGTCATGGCCGTGATCTACTTCGTGTTCATGATCGGCGGCGCCTTGTCCTACCGTGTTCCGCCTACCGGCTGGAAGCCTGAGGGCTGGACTGCCCCGGCGAAAAAAGCCAGCAACGCGATGATCACCCACCGTCACGTGCACGTGAACGTAGCCTGGAAAACCCCGCAATTCCGCCTGGTGTGGCTGGTGCTGTGCCTGAACGTGTCTGCCGGCATCGGCATCCTCGGCATGGCTTCGCCGCTGCTGCAGGAAGTGTTCGGCGGCAAGTTGCTGGGTAACGGCCTGGCATTTGGCCAACTGGATGCCGGCCAACTGGCTTCCATCGCGGCCATCGCCGCCGGCTTTACCGGCCTGTTGAGCCTGTTCAACATCGGTGGCCGGTTCTTCTGGGCATCGTTCTCCGACTACCTGGGCCGTAAAAACACCTACTTCGTGTTCTTCGCATTGGGCTTTGCCCTGTACGCGTTGATCCCGAACCTGGGTCACCTGGGCAACGTCGCGCTGTTCGTGGCGGCGTTCTGCATCATCCTGTCGATGTACGGCGGTGGCTTTGCGACCGTCCCGGCTTACCTGGCGGACCTGTTCGGTACGCAAATGGTGGGCGCGATCCACGGTCGTCTGCTGACCGCATGGGCAGCGGCGGGCGTGTTGGGCCCGGTGCTGGTGAACTACCTGCGTGAGTATCAGTTGAGCATCGGCGTTGAACGCGCTGCCGCTTACGACATCACCTTGTACATCCTCGCCGGCCTGCTGGTGCTGGGCTTTATCTGCAACCTGCTGGTACGGCCGGTGGCAGACAAGTACTTCATGACCGACGCCGAACTGGCTGCCGAGCAGGCGCTGGGCCATGACAAGGGCGCCGATTCCAGCACCGTGCTGGAGTGGAAAGCCTCCTCCGGCAGCGTGCCATTGGCGGTTGCCGCCTGGCTGGCGGTGGGCATTCCGTTGGCGTGGGGCGTGTGGGTCACCCTGCAGAAAACCGCAGTACTGTTCCACTAACACCGCGTAACCCTTGTGGGAGCGGGCTTGTGTGGGAGCGGGCTTGCTCGCGAATGCGATGGATCAGTCAGCACATGTATTGGCTGACCCACCGCCTTCGCGAGCAAGCCCGCTCACACACAAAGCTGCCCCCACACTTGTACTGACATGTCTATCCCCGACACTCCATCAGTCTTATCCCCTCCGATGTTTCTGTTTAGCGCCCGCGCCCCTATAATGGCTGCCTTTTTCGCCCAATGATTTTGCGGAGCTGGTGATGGCCGAACGTAAGGCGTCCGTCGAGCGCGACACTCTGGAAACCCAGATCAAAGCCTCGATCAACCTGGATGGCACCGGAAAGGCCCGATTTGATATCGGTGTACCTTTTCTTGAGCACATGCTGGACCAGATCGCCCGTCACGGGCTGATCGACCTGGATATCGTCAGCAAGGGCGACCTGCATATCGACGACCACCACACGGTGGAAGACGTCGGTATCACGTTGGGCCAGGCATTTGCCAAAGCCATCGGCGACAAGAAAGGCATCCGTCGCTACGGCCACGCCTATGTCCCGCTGGATGAAGCGCTGTCGCGTGTGGTCATCGACTTCTCCGGCCGCCCGGGCCTGCAGATGCACGTGCCGTACACCCGCGCCACCGTGGGCGGCTTCGACGTCGACCTGTTCCAGGAATTCTTCCAGGGTTTCGTCAACCACGCCCTGGTCAGCCTGCACATCGACAACCTGCGTGGCACCAACACCCACCACCAGATCGAGACCGTGTTCAAGGCTTTCGGCCGTGCCCTGCGCATGGCCGTGGAGCTGGATGACCGCATGGCCGGGCAAATGCCGTCGACCAAGGGCGTCCTGTAATGCAGACGGTCGCGGTTATCGACTACGGCATGGGTAACCTGCACTCGGTGGCCAAGGCCCTCGAGCACGTAGGTGCCGGCAAGGTGCTGATCACCAGCGATGCCGACGTGATTCGCGAAGCCGACCGGGTAGTGTTCCCGGGGGTTGGCGCGATTCGCGACTGCATGGCCGAGATTCGTCGCCTGGGCTTCGACAGCCTGGTGCGTGAAGTCAGCCAGGACCGGCCGTTCCTCGGCATCTGCGTGGGCATGCAAGCCTTGCTCGACAGCAGTGAAGAGAACGACGGCGTCGACTGCATCGGTCTGTTTCCGGGCCAGGTGAAGTTTTTCGGCAAGGACCTGCACGAAGACGGCGAGCACCTGAAGGTGCCGCACATGGGCTGGAACGAAGTGCGCCAGACCGTGGATCACCCGCTGTGGCACGAAGTGCCGGACCTGGCGCGTTTCTATTTCGTACACAGCTATTACATCGCCGCCGGTAACCCGCGCCAGGTGGTGGGTGGCGGGCACTATGGCGTCGACTTCGCCGCGGCCCTGGCCGACGGTTCGCGCTTTGCCGTGCAATTCCACCCGGAGAAGAGCCATACCCATGGCCTGCAATTGCTGCAGAACTTCGCCGCGTGGGACGGGCGCTGGTAATGGCCAAGAAGGTCAAGCCGCCGATCTTGAACCTCACTCCCCAGCAGGAGAGTGAGGCCACCGACAAGATCAAGCGTTTCATGGAAGACCGCTTCGAGCTCAAGCTCGGCTCGTTCGAGGTTGCAGAAATCCTCGAACTGTTCACCACTGAAATTGCTCCGCACTATTACAACAGGGCGATTTTCGATGTGCAGACGCACCTTAAAGAGAGGTTCGAAAGCATCGAAAGCGACTTGTGGGCGCTCGAGAAACCCTGATTTCCCGAGCAACGCTGAATATCGAATAAGGTTTGCCAGATGCTGATTATTCCCGCAATCGATCTCAAGGACGGCGCCTGCGTACGTCTGCGCCAGGGCCGCATGGAAGATTCCACGGTGTTCTCCGATGACCCGGTGAGCATGGCTGCCAAGTGGGTGGAAGGCGGTTGCCGTCGTCTGCATCTGGTGGACTTGAACGGTGCGTTCGAAGGCCAGCCGGTCAACGGTGAAGTCGTCACGGCGATCGCCAAGCGCTATCCGAACCTGCCGATCCAGATCGGCGGCGGTATCCGCTCCCTGGAAACCATCGAGCACTACGTGAAAGCGGGCGTGAGCTACGTGATCATCGGCACCAAGGCCGTGAAAGACCCGGCCTTCGTCGCCGAAGCCTGCCGTGCGTTCCCCGGCAAAGTGATCGTGGGCCTGGACGCCAAGGACGGTTTCGTCGCCACCGACGGCTGGGCCGAGATCAGCACCGTCCAGGTGATCGACCTCGCCAAGCAGTTTGAAGCCGACGGCGTCTCCGCCATCGTTTATACCGACATCGCCAAAGACGGCATGATGCAGGGCTGCAACGTACCGTTCACCGCTGCGCTGGCCGCCGCCACCAAGATCCCGGTGATCGCTTCCGGCGGTATCCACAACCTGGGCGACATCAAGTCGCTGCTGGACGCGAAGGCGCCGGGGATCATCGGCGCCATCACCGGCCGGGCGATCTATGAAGGCACCCTGGACGTCGCTGAAGCCCAGGCTTACTGCGACGCCTACAACGGCTGAGGACTGACCATGGCGCTGGCCAAACGCATCATCCCTTGCCTGGACGTCGACAACGGTCGCGTGGTCAAGGGCGTCAAGTTCGAGAACATCCGTGACGCCGGCGACCCGGTGGAAATCGCCCGTCGCTACGACGAACAGGGTGCCGACGAGATTACCTTTCTCGACATCACCGCCAGTGTCGATGGTCGCGACACCACGCTGCATACCGTGGAGCGCATGGCCAGCCAGGTGTTTATCCCGCTGACCGTGGGCGGTGGCGTGCGCACCGTGCAGGACATTCGCAACCTGCTGAATGCCGGCGCGGACAAGGTTTCGATCAACACTGCGGCGGTGTTCAACCCGGAATTTGTCGGCGAAGCCGCACAGCACTTCGGTTCGCAATGCATCGTGGTTGCCATCGACGCCAAGAAAGTCTCCGGCCCGGGCGAAACCCCGCGCTGGGAGATCTTCACCCACGGCGGGCGCAAGCCGACCGGGCTGGATGCCGTGCAGTGGGCGATGAAGATGGAAGCCCTGGGTGCCGGTGAAATCCTGCTGACCAGCATGGACCAGGACGGCATGAAAAACGGCTTCGACCTGGGCGTGACCCGCGCCATCAGCGACGCGCTGGGCATCCCGGTGATTGCTTCCGGCGGCGTCGGCAACCTGCAGCACCTGGCCGACGGCGTGATCGAAGGCCACGCCAGCGCAGTGCTGGCGGCGAGTATTTTCCACTTTGGCGAATACACCGTGCCTGAGGCCAAGGCCTACATGGCGGCGCGCGGTATCGTCGTACGCTAAACGTCACTGGACACCATGGCAGGCTCGCGGCACTCTCTGGGCTTGCCATGGATTCCGGTAACTTTCATGTTCAAAGACCTGCTGCTCGCCCTCGCCAGTACCACCGTTCTGCTGACGGGTTCGGCTTACGCTGATGAACCGTCCGACGGCGCTTCCCTGGTGTTGCTGACGGAAAACTTCCCGCCGTACAACATGGCGAAAAACGGCAAGAACTTCGCCAAGGAAGAGAACATCGAAGGCATTGCCGTGGACATCGTCCGCGAGACGTTCCAGCGTGCGGGTATTTCCTACAACCTGACCCTGCGGTTCCCTTGGGACCGGATCTACAAACTCGCCCTGGAAAAACCCGGTTACGGCGTGTTCGTGATGGCGCGCTTGCCGGACCGTGAGGCGCTGTTCAAATGGGTCGGCCCCATCGGCCCGGACGATTGGGTGCTGCTGGCCAAGGCTGACAGCAAGATCCAGCTGAGCGACCTTGAGCAGGCGCGGCGCTACAAGATCGGCGCCTACAAGGGCGACGCCATCGCCGAGAGCCTGGAGAAGCAGGGGCTCAAGCCGGTAATCGTGTTGCGGGATCAGGATAACGCGAAAAAGCTGGTGGATGGTCAGATCGACCTGTGGGCCACCGGGGACCCGGCGGGCCGTTATCTGGCACGCCAGGTCGGGGTGACCGGGCTCAAGACTGTGTTGCGTTTCAACAGCGCGGAGCTGTACCTGGCGCTGAACAAAAACGTGCCGGATGACGTAGTGGCGAAACTCCAGGCGGCCCTCGATCAGTTACGGCAGGAGGGTGTCGTCGATGAAATCATGGGGCGTTATCTCTAGGTTGTTTTCTGTGGGCTCGGGCACCTCTGCTGGTACTTCCTCTGGCTCCTCAACAGCAGTAACCGCCGCTTCAGGTTGCAGCAGCTCGCTGAAGTAGACGTTATCTCCGCTGGCATAGGTCAGGGTTGGCCCGAGCTGGCTGCCGTCAGCCCGCAATAGCTCGTATCGGCTTTTGACCAGGTAGGCAGCGATGGATTTATTCGCCGGGATGTAAGCCATCACATCCGCCACGCCCTCCCGTTCCCAGCCTTGTGCGGTCAAGCCCGTATGCGTGAAGTCGCGATTGAGGTTGGCACTGATACTCAACGGATGCCGGGGTGCCCAGGCAGCCTTTATATCGACGCCGGTCAAGGAGCGCAGGCCCATGGAGAAGTCACTGATCTCTCCTTTTGCGAATACCCAACTGAAGGTTTGGCTTGCTGGCGTGGTGTTTTGACCGCTGGCCACCAAGCTGTACTGGTCGATTCTTTTCAACCGATATACCGGGCAGGTTTGCAGTTTTTCCAGGGGCGTCAGGGTCGGGTCGTTCACGGTAAACCAGGGCAGTTCGCACACATGAATGCCCTCTGTTACCTGCTCCGGCATCGTGCGTCCTGGTGCCATTTCGGGTGAAAGTGGCGGCAAATCCTCGGAATGAAGCGCAAGGTCCAGCCGCAGGGCGTGCACCGGGCTTTGCCTGGTTGGCTTGGCATAGCCCTCGGCGCCGGTGAAGGTGCCCGGTGCCAGGTAGGCTTGGCCAGGAGCTGCTTGCGACGGGGAGACACCCCAGGCGCTGAAGTCCCGGTGGGCGCCGCTGCCTTGGTCGCTCCAGATCAATTGGTCGACATAGGCCTGAGTCACCAGGTCTTCTCTGACACAGCGGATGGTATTGCGTGGTGGTTTGTCGTTACCGAGGCCACAGACCAGCCCCATTGCCACATAACCTTCTGGAGCGGTGGGCCGCCAGATTGAGAAATTGGCGCGTGCCCTTGGTCCCGAGTGTTCCCAGACTCTCTCGAAGTCGACGGGGGGCCGCAAGGCGGTGCCATTCTCCCGGTCAACTTCGCTGACAACAGCGACGATGTTCAGTTGATTGATGTTGTGGTAACCCGCCACCGCCACATCACCCAGCGGGACGAAGTTGCCCAGCGCGTCGGAGGATGTGCTCGGGCGCCAGAAGGTCACGGGTTTTTCGGCGCGAGTGCCTTTGTCGTTCCATACAGGAACGAACTCGGTGGTGAAGTTGATCAGCAGGTCTTTGTATTGCAGTGAGTTCATCTACAGACTCTCCAGTGGATACGAAGATCCACTATCGAAGAGTCCGCTCGGTCAGGCGCGGTAGCTATATAGCACTAGCGGTAAGTGCCGTTTTTTCCGTGCCCGGCCATGGCCTGGTTGCTGCGCAGGCTGATCATCAACTTGATGTCGATCCACTCGACGCCCTGGGCCTTGAGCTTGGGCAGCTCACGTTCGAGTACCGCCAGGGTCTGTGGATAAGGGTGGCCGATCATCACCGCCGAACCCTGTTTGTGGGCCAGCTTGATCGCGGTCTGCAACTGGGTGGTGATGGCCGCTTCGGTGCGTTCGTCGTCGAGGAACACATCCCGCGAGACGCTGGCCAGGCCAATCTTTTGCGCCTCGGCGGCGGCGACGGTTTTAGCGCTGGTGCGGCTGTCGACGAAGAACTTGTGGCGTCGTTGCAGCTCACCCATCAACCAGGCCATGGCCTCCGGCTGGGCGGTCATGCGGCTGCCCATGTGGTTGTTGATGCCGGCGGTGTAGGGCACGGCCTTGAAGGCTGCGTCCAGGCGTTTGCCGAGCTCTTCGATAGGCAGGTCGGGGTGCCAGGCGAACGGGCCGGTGGCCGGGTCCATGGGCATGTGCAGGATAACGATCTTGCCGGCCTTGTGGGCTTCGCGGGCGAATTCGGCGGCGTGGGGTGTGTCGGGCATGATCGCCGTGGTCACCGGGCCGGGCAGGGCAAGCACACGACGATCCCGGGGCAGGTTTTGCCCAAGGTCGTCGATGATCAGGGTCAGGTAGGCTTTGTGTTCAGCGGGGGCTGCACTGGCGGGGTTGCCTTGGGCGACTCCCGCCAGACAGCACAGCAAAGCGATGATCAGTCCACGGCGCATATCAACGGCTGCGCGTAATGCTCAGGCCCTTGAGCAGGCTCAGCGCCTGGGCCAACTGATAATCGTCGTCCTGCGGCATCGGCTTGGCTTTCGAGCCGCTGCCGGTCGGCTGGTCGGCGCCGCCGTTGCCATTGCCCAAGTGGCCTTGCAGGTCCGCTTCCTTGTAGAACTCGCTGTCGGCTTCGTTGGTGATCTTGGCCTTGCGCACTTCGATGTCCGGCACGATGCCCTGGGCCTGGATCGAGCGACCGTTCGGCGTGTAGTACAGCGCCGTGGTGATCTTCAAGGCACGCTCGTTGTTCAGCGGCAGCACGGTTTGCACCGAGCCTTTGCCGAAGCTGGTGGTGCCCATCAGCACGCCGCGTTTCTGGTCTTGCAGGGCGCCGGCGACGATTTCCGAAGCCGAGGCGCTGCCGCCGTTGATCAGCACAACCATCGGCACGCCTTCGCTGAGGTCGTTGCCGGTGGCCGAGAAGCGCAGCTCGGAGTTGGCGATACGGCCCTTGGTGTAGACGATCAGGCCCTTGGTGATGAAGTGGTCGACCACCTCCACCGCTGCCTGCAACACGCCGCCCGGGTTGTTGCGCAGGTCGAGCACGATGCCGCTGAGTTTCTTGCCGTTGTCTTTGCGCAGCTTGGCGAGGGCCTTGGCCACTTCGTCGCCGGTCTTGACCTGGAACTGGGTGATACGGATGTAGCCGTAGCCCGACTCCAGCAGCTGGCTCTTCACGCTCTTGACCGTGATGGTGGCGCGGGTCAGGGTCACGTCGAACGGCGTGCCGCCGTCGCGCACCAGGGTCAGGGTGATTTTCTGGCCGATCTTGCCGCGCATCTTGTCGACGGCTTCGGTCATGGTCTGGCCGCGGGTCGGCTGGCCGTTGATCTTGACGATAAAGTCACCGGCCTGGATGCCGGCCTTGGACGCAGGGGTGTCATCGATCGGCGAAACGACCTTGATGTTGCCGTCGTCGGCGCCGACTTCAATGCCCAGGCCACCGAATTCACCGCTGGTGCTCTCCTGCAGCTCGGCGAAATCTTCCGGGCCCAGGTAGGCGGAGTGCGGGTCAAGGTTGCTGAGCATGCCCTTGATGGCATTTTCCAGCAGGGTCTTGTCGTCCACAGGTTCGACATAAGCGGCCTTGATCCGGTCCATGACCTCGGCAAAGGTGCGCAACTCGTCCAGCGGCAGCGGGGCCTTGGTGGTCGCGGCCGTGGCCGACTGGGCGGTCTGGTCGGCGAATGCCAAAGGCGCGCCGATCACCAGAGCGATCGTCAGGGCCAGCGATGTGAGGCGGGACAAATGCAGCATGTCGAACGAACTCCTAATGTAGATGCGACCCTTATCCTTGGGTACGGCACCATTGTGCCGGGTCGCTCGGGCGGCCCTGCTGACGAATAGCGAAGTACAGCGCCGGGGTGTCCTGGCCACCACTGTTACCGACAGTGGAGATGGATTCACCGGCTTTTACAACATCACCTGCCGCTTTAAGCAAAGTTTGATTGTGGCCGTAAAGGCTCAAATAGCCATTACCGTGGTCAAGAATCACCAACAAACCTGCGCCACGCAGCCAATCGGCGAATACCACGCGGCCGCCGTGGATAGCGTGGACCTGGGTGCCGGCACCGGCACTGATCATCACACCGTCCCACTTGGCGCGGGTGTCATCGCCACGGGTTTCACCAAAGCGTGCCAGTAATCGACCATCAACTGGCCATGGAAGTTTGCCCCGAGCTGAAGCAAAAGGTCCGCCGAAGGATTCGCCGGCGCTGGAAACCAGCGGGCCAGGCGCTGCACGCGCCGGTTTACGCGGGGCCGGGGCGTCGGTAGTGGCGCTGGCGACTGCCTCGGCGGCTTCACGCTCGCGCTTTTTTTCGGCTTCCTGCTGGGCCAGCAGCGCTTTTTGCCGCGCCTGCTCTGCCTCACGGGCCTGGCGCGCCAGGGTTTCCTCGATGGTTTTCAGGACTTTACCGAGGTCGGCCTGGTCTTGCTCGCGGGCCTGGAGCTTGGCGTCACGGGCCTTCACGTCGTCATTCAGCTTGGCCAGCGCCTGCTGGCGCTCCTTGCGGACCTTGTCCAGTTCGTCGCGCTGGCTGTCGAGGGCGGTTTTCTGGTCGAGCAGCTGCGACTGCTGGTTGGCGATTTCCTGCTCGACGTTGGCCAACTGGCGCAGGGTCTCGTTGAAGCTTTTCAGTTGCTCCAGGCGGGCCTTGCTCAGGTAGTCGTAATAGGTAAGGGTGCGGGCGAACTTTTCCGGGTTCTGCTGGTTGAGCAGCAGCTTGAGGTATTCCTGGCGGCCGTTCTGGTAAGCGGCGCGGGCCTGGATCGCGATCAGGCGTTGCTGTTCAACGCGGGCGCTCTGGAGTTTTTTTTTCTCAGCGTCGAGTCGCTCCAGTTCCGACTCGCTCTTCTTTAGTTCTTTTTGCAGCTCCTGGACCTGCTTCTCCAGCTTGCCCATCTCGGTTTCCGTGCCGCGCAGGTCTTTCTGCACGCCGGACTTCTCTTCCTGGAGCTTGCCGAGCAGCTTCTTCAGCTCGGTAATGTCCTGACGCGTAGCGTCCAACTGTTGTTGGGTTTGTGCGCGCTCATCGGCAAACGCCGGTTGGAGCAGGCAGACAAGAGCAAGGGTAATCAAGGCGCGAAGCATAGAGGCGGGCGACACCAGGGAAAGGGACGGCCTAGTATGCCCGCCAAGCGCTGCAAAAAAAACGCCCAATTCGGCTTGGCAGGCAAGTTAGGTGCCCAGTGGCCGCATTCTGCAAGCAATTGTGGGCAAGTCCCATAGCCCTTTGAAGGCGACGAGCGGTTGAGAGCGTCGTGTCGTGCTTCTGCAGTTGTTTTGTGTGCTTCGCGAAATGCCTTGAAATGCTCCGCCCTGACGGTGCATTTGCGCTCGGAATAGACTCTTCGGCCCTGTTAATCCGACGGTCGGCATAGTCAGTAATGCCTTGTATTCACGAGTCAAAAGGCCAGCAAACGTGGCTTGATTATGGGCTTCCCGACCTTCGTAGTCTGGATCGGGCTTTGCGAGCGCGTCCACTTGAGGAAGTGGCCGCCGGCAACGATGTCGCAGCGGCCATCGATATAGTCGCAATGCATTTTGGCATTGCCCATTCGAGCTGTTCGGAAGTGGAAGTTGACTCGCCTTTGGGGCAAATAGCGATCAGGCGCAGTTGTCTGCAGCATATTGTTGAAAAGCGGCAGGACGCCAGAGAGCGTTATGTCAGGTTCGCCTTGGACACATTGACGGGGCCTCTGGAAATATGGCGTGTTGCTTATAGCGATTGCTCCGCCCGTTTAGCATTCATTGGGGCTTATGAATCCAGGAGGCAGATGCTGGTGGTGGTCAATATTTAGGCTGGCAATGTGCTGTGGAACTTCATGCAGACAGACGCCAAGGCCTTGAACAAGCATCGTCATGGTGAGTTGCTCTACAAGCGTTACGAGCTTTTGTGACGCCCAAAGAAAAGGGCAGCTCTTTCGAACTGCCCTAAGTAGTGCTTGCTTGATATTCATATACACACCCTCAAGCAGGGGTGTGGAGGTCTCACCCTACGCGGATATCCAGCCATCTGCGGGGTTCCTACGCCAGTTATCGCCGCTGGAGGCAACTGGTTTCGCGCTCGAGTCCATTATTGACGGGCTGCCTGTTTTGAGCAACCCCTGAACTATGTCAGACCAGAATCGAAGTGCCAGTCATCTCTTTCGGCTTCTCCAGCCCCATCAGCATCAACATGGTCGGTGCCACGTCGGCCAGCACGCCGCCATCACGTACTTTAAAGTCACGTTTGCCGACGTAGATGAACGGCACCGGCTCGGTGGTGTGGGCGGTGTGGGCCTGGCCGGTGGATTCGTCGGACATTTGCTCGCAGTTGCCGTGGTCAGCGGTGATCAGCGCTTCGCCGCCCACCTTTTCCAGCGCGTCGACGATGCGGCCGACGCACAGGTCCAGGCATTCCACGGCTTTTACCGCCGCTTCCAGGTTGCCGCTGTGGCCCACCATGTCACCGTTGGCGTAGTTGACCACGATCACGTCGTAGCGCTGGTGTTCGATGGCGTCGACGATCTTGTCCGTGACTTCAGGGGCACTCATCTCCGGCTGCAGGTCGTAGGTGGCGACTTTCGGCGACGGGATCAGGATGCGTTCTTCACCCGGGAACGGTTCTTCACGACCGCCGGAGAAGAAGAAGGTCACGTGGGCGTACTTCTCGGTTTCGGCAATGCGCAGTTGGGTCTTGCCGTTTTTCGCCAGGTAATCCCCCAGCACGTTTTCCAGGCTGCCCGGGGCGAATGCCGACGGGGCCGGGATGTTGGCGGCGTATTGGGTCAGCATCACGAATTCGACTTTCGGCTGGCGGGCGCGCTCGAAGTCCTTGAAGCCGGCATCGACGAATACGTGGCTCAGCTCGCGGGCACGGTCGGCGCGGAAGTTCATGAACACCACGGCGTCGCCATCTTCGACCTTGACCGGTTCGCCGATGGTGGTGGCCTTGACGAACTCGTCACTCTCGCCACGGGCGTAGGCGGCTTCCAGGCCTTCCTGGGCGGTGGCGGCGTTGAATTCGGCCTGGCCGTCGACGATCAGGTTGTAGGCCTGTGCCACGCGGTCCCAGCGGTTGTCGCGGTCCATGGCGAAGTAGCGGCCAACCAGGCTGGCGATGCGGCCTTTGCCGAGGGTCTTGAAGGTTTCATCCAGCAGTTCGATGGAGGACTGGGCACTTTTCGGCGGGGTGTCGCGGCCGTCGAGGAACGCGTGCAGGTAGATCTTCTCGGCGCCGCGCTTGAAGGCCAGTTCGGCCATGGCGATCAGATGGTCCTGGTGGCTGTGGACGCCGCCGTCCGACAGCAGGCCCATGAAGTGCACGGCCTTGCCGGCCTTGACCGCTTTATCCACTGCCGCGCAGATGTTTGGGTTCTCGAAAAACTCACCGTCGCGGATCGCTTTGGTCACGCGGGTGAAGTCTTGATAGACCACTCGTCCGGCACCGAGATTCATATGGCCGACTTCCGAGTTGCCCATTTGGCCGTCCGGCAGGCCAACATCCATGCCCGAGCCCGAGATCAGGCCGTTCGGAACGGTAGCGCTCAGACGGTCCAGTACTGGCTTGCTGGCCGAGTACACGGCGTTGTCGTGGTGGCTTTCACTGTGTCCGAAGCCATCGAGAATTATCAGGACCAAAGGTTTAGGCGTAGTAGTCATAGATCCTCTCGCGGCGGTAATGAATGAAGGGAATAGAAAAGGGAGTGGCAGTTTAAAGCGAAGTTCCGACCACGTCACCGCTTTACGGGGGTTGGCCGACCATGACGGCTGTGTATACTTACCGCCATTTTAACGCCCTGGAACCTCCTTGATGGTTGATCACCTGATTGCATTTGCCACTACCCACTATTTGCTCGCTGGTGCGTTCGTCGTACTGCTGGCGCTGCTGATCGCTCACGAATTGAGCCGCGGTGGCCGCAGCCTCAGCACGTCCGAGCTGACCGCCCTGGTCAACAAGGATGAGGCCGTAGTGGTGGACATTCGTCCCGCCAAGGATTTCGCCGCCGGTCACATTGTCGGCGCGCTGAACATTCCCCAGGACAAACTGATTTCGCGCCTGGCCGAGCTGGAAAAGCACAAGGCCAAGACCATTATCCTGGTCGACGCCCAGGGCCAGCACTCCGGCACCCACGCCCGCGAGATGCTGAAAACCGGCTTCAACGCCGCCAAACTGTCGGGTGGTATTTCCAGCTGGCGTGGCGATAACCTGCCGCTGGTGAAGTGATATGAGCCAGGTTGTCGTTTATTCCAGCGATTATTGCCCTTATTGCATGCGGGCCAAGGCCCTGCTTGTGAAAAAGGGCGTTGTCTTCGAAGAGATCAAGGTTGATGGCAAGCCCCAGGTGCGCGCCGAGATGACCAAGAAAGCGGGACGCACGTCCGTGCCGCAGATCTGGATCGGTGACAAGCATGTCGGTGGTTGCGATGACCTGTTCGCACTCGAGCGCGCCGGTAAACTGGATGCGCTGCTTCACGTCTGACTCCTAACCCCTAAAAGACCCCAAGATCACGAAGGATCTGCGATGACTGACCAACAGAACACCGAAGCGGCAGCAGAAGAAGCTCAAGGCCCACAATTTTCCCTGCAGCGTATTTACGTGCGTGACTTGTCGTTCGAAGCGCCGAAAAGCCCGGCCATCTTCCGTCAGGAATGGACCCCGAGCGTTGCGCTGGACCTGAACACCCGTCAGAAGGCCCTGGAAGGTGACTTCCACGAGGTCGTGCTGACCCTGTCGGTCACCGTCAAGAACGGCGAAGAAGTGGCCTTCATTGCTGAAGTGCAACAGGCCGGTATCTTCCTGATCCAGGGCCTGGACGAAGCGTCCATGAGCCACACCCTGGGCGCGTTCTGCCCGAACATCCTGTTCCCGTATGCCCGTGAGACCCTGGACAGCCTGGTCACCCGTGGCTCGTTCCCGGCGCTGATGCTGGCTCCGGTGAACTTCGATGCCCTGTATGCGCAAGAGCTGCAGCGCATGCAACAGGAAGGCTCGCCAACGGTTCAGTAAGCTGTTCTGAGCAACGACGCCGATCCAATGTGGGAGCGGGCTTGCTCGCGAATGCGGTACTTCAGTCGATATCTTCGTTGACTGGCACTCCGCTTTCGCGAGCAAGCCCGCTCCCACATTCGTTATGCAGTGTTACTTGAACCCCAGTTGCCGCCAACCTTCGTAAACCGCGACGGCCACGGTGTTGGACAGGTTCAGGCTGCGGCAGCCTTCGCGCATCGGCAGGCGCAGGCGGTGGCCGTCTGGCAGGGCGTCCAGCACGTCTGCCGGCAAGCCCCGGCTTTCCGGGCCGAACAGGAAGGCGTCGCCTTCGGCAAAGCTGGCATCATGGAACGGCCGCGAACCCTTGGTGGTAAACGCGAACAACCGTGGGTGGTTCAGGCTTTCCAGGCAGCTGGCAAGGTCGGCGTGGCGTTGCAGGGTGGCGTACTCGTGGTAGTCCAGTCCGGCGCGGCGCAGGCGCTTGTCGTCCATGTCGAAACCCAAGGGCTCGATCAAATGCAGGTGGCAGCCACTGTTGGCGCACAGCCTGATAACGTTGCCGGTATTCGGCGGAATTTCTGGTTGAAAAAGGATGACGTGAAACATGCACGGCTCCGAAGGCAAAGATGCGCTGCATTCTACCCCTGAAGAAGACCCCAGGCCGAAGCTATTGCCACGGGTTTTAGGCTCGTTGGCGATTGTCGGCTTGATGGTAGGCCTGATGATCGGCCGGCTGACCACGCCAGACCCGGTTGAGCTACAGCAGGTAGAGCCCGCCGCCGATGGCCTGGTGGTGTGGTTCAACAGCGAACCCAAGCTGCACGGCGAGCATATCGACGGCACCGTGGCGCTGCTGTTCGATGCGCTTGGCAAGGCCCAGGGCGGCCAGTTGAAGGTCAATGACAAGGATGTGAACTGGCGCGTACGCAAGACCGATGGCGGCTTGCTGCTGAACCTGGTGGCGGCTCGGCCGTTGCGCGGGGAGTGGTCGGGAGAGAAGGCCGATGGACGCTGGCGGGTAGAGATCCATCTCCAGGAGCAATAAAAGAGGGAATCCCCGGCCTGCCTGTACCAAGGTTCCCAAAACGGGCTGGGGCTATGGGCGCGTTACCTCATAAGCCCCGGGTGTAAAGAAGGGAGTTCCCGGCCTGCCTGTACCAGGGCTCCCAAAACGGGGTGAAGCCAAAGGCTTCGGTGTTAAAGAGGGAATCCCCGGCCTGCCTGTACCGAGGTTCCCGAAACGGGTGTGGGGCGCGACGCGATCCGCATCAAGCACCCCGGGTGTTAAAGAGGGGATTCTCGGCCTGCCTGTACCAAGGTCCCCGAAACTGGGTAGTGACAGGGTTATTGCAGGGCGCGTGCCAGAATTGCGAAGTGGCGCCAAAAAATTTCTTCAGAAAGCGCAAAGCCCCGGAATACGGGGCTTTGGCTTTTTTGGGTTTTAATATTTTCTTAACAAGGCATGGGTTTCAGGCGTTGGATAAGTGCGCGATGCCGGTTCGTGGTGCATTGAAGCGGTGCACAGTGCTGAAACCTTGTGGAGATCCAAATGTGGGAGCGGGCTTGCTCGCGAAGGCGGCGCGTCAGTCGATACGTATGTTGACTGAACCATCGCCTTCGCGAGCGAGCCCGCTCCCACACTGGATCTTCGGTGTACTTGAGGGATCAATCAGCCTTCATCGCCCTCATCATCATCCCCACCGTCAACCTTCATCCCCAGCTCCTTGATCTTGCGTGTCAGCGTATTGCGGCCCCAGCCCAGCAGCACGGCGGCGTCGCGACGACGTCCAGCGGTATGCTTGAGGGCGGTTTCGATCATGATCCGCTCGAAAGCCGGCACAGCGCTGTCCAGCAGGTTCGACTGGCCACGTGCCAGGGCCTGGTCGGCCCATTGGCGCAGTGCCTGCTCCCAGTTGGTCACCGGTGCCGAATCCTGCGGCAGGCTCAGCAGCTCAGGCGGCAGGTCGCTGATATGCACTTCGCGCCCCGAAGCCATCACCGTGATCCAGCGGCAGGTGTTCTCCAGCTGACGCACGTTGCCCGGCCATGGCAGGTTCTTCAGGTATTCCTCGGTCTCGCTTTTCAGCAGCTTCGGCTCGACGGCCAGCTCCTGGGCGGCGCGGCTGAGGAAGTGACGGGCCAGGGTCGGGATGTCCTCGCGACGGTCCGACATCCGTGGGATGTGGATGCGGATCACGTTCAGGCGGTGGAACAAGTCTTCACGGAATTTCCCGGCGTGCACCAGGGTTTCCAGGTTCTGGTGCGTCGCCGCGATGATACGTACGTCGACCTTGACTGGCGTGTGCCCGCCTACCCGATAAAACTCGCCGTCGGCCAGGACCCGCAGCAAGCGCGTCTGGGTGTCGGCCGGCATGTCGCCGATTTCATCGAGGAACAGCGTGCCGCCGTCGGCCTGTTCAAAACGGCCACGGCGCAGGTTGGCCGCACCGGTGAACGCGCCTTTTTCATGGCCGAACAGTTCCGACTCCATCAAGTCTTTCGGGATCGCCGCCATGTTCAGCGCAATGAACGGCGACGCCGCCCGTGGGCTGTGACGGTGCAGGGCGTGGGCCACCAGCTCTTTACCGGTACCCGACTCGCCATTGATCAGCACGGTGATGTTGGAGTGGCTCAAGCGCCCGATGGCGCGAAACACTTCCTGCATCGCCGGCGCTTCGCCGATGATTTCCGGGGTACGGGTCAGGGCCGGCGGGGCTTCCTGGTTCTGCTGTTCCTGGGCGTGCTGGTTGGCGCGTTTTACCAGCGCCACCGCTTCGTCCACGTCGAACGGTTTTGGCAGGTATTCAAAGGCGCCGCCCTGATAGGACGCGACAGCGCTGTCCAGGTCCGAGTGCGCGGTCATGATGATCACCGGCAGGCGCGGGTGCTGCTCGCGAATCCGCGCCAGCAAGTCCAGGCCGCTGGCGCCGGGCATGCGGATGTCGGAGATGATCACATCGGGCTGCTGGCGAGCCAGGCGGCTCATCACCCCGTCGGCGCTGTCGAAGCTCTGGGTGGTCATGCCTTCCTGTTGCAAGGCTTTCTCCAGGACCCAGCGGATAGAACGGTCGTCATCGACGATCCAGACAGTTTCACTACGGCTCATGTCGATGGGGCTCCTTGTTCCAGTGGCAGAAAGATCGAGAAGGTGGTGTGACCGGGATGGCTCTCACATTCGATCAAACCCTGGTGCTGGCTGATGATGTTCTGGGTAATGGCCAGGCCGAGCCCGGTACCGTCCGGGCGGCCGCTGACCATTGGGAAAAAGATGGTTTCCTGCAGTTCTGCAGGGATGCCGGGGCCGTTGTCGATGATCTCGACTTTGGTCACCAGGCGATGGCGCACGTGGCCAATGGTGAACTGGCGCAGGGCACGGGTGCGCAGGCTGATGCGGCCCAGGCGCAGCTCGTTCTGGCTGCTGATGGCCTGCATGGCGTTACGCACGATATTGAGCACCGCCTGGATCATCTGCTCGCGGTCGATCAATACGTCGGGAATGCTCGGGTCGTAGTCGCGCACCAAGGTGATGCAGCCCTGGCTTTCGGCTTCCACCAACTGGCAAACCCGCTCCAGCACTTCGTGCACGTTGGTCATTGCCAGCGACGGCAGCTTGTTGGAGCCGAGCATGCGGTCTACCAGGTTACGCAGGCGGTCGGCTTCCTCGATGATGACGTTGGTGTAGTCCTTGAGGTTTTCGTCCGGCAGCTCGCGGGCCAACAGCTGTGCGGCACCGCGAATCCCGCCCAGGGGGTTCTTGATCTCATGGGCCAGGCCGCGCACCAGCATCTTGCTGGTTTCCTGCTTGGACAGCTGCGCCTCTTCCTTGGTGATGCGCAGCAGGCGATCGCGGGGATGCACCTCCAGCAGCAACAAGGTGGCGCCGTGGCTGAGGATCGGTGTAACCGCGTAGTCGACGGTGAGGGTCTGGCCGGTGAGGGCGGTGAGCATCGCTTCGCGCTTGGTGAACGGGTGCGCCTGCTCCACGGCCTGGCGCAACGAGCTCAAGGCCTCGGCCGACTCAGTGAACAGCTCACTGATGAATTGCCCATGGCTGCGCTGCCCGCTGATGGCCAGCAGCATCTCCGCCGCCGGGTTCATGTACTCAAGGCGCAGTTCGTCATTGAGCAGAATGGTCGCGGTGGTCAGGTTGTCGAGTAACAGGCGGTGCAGTGCGTCGCTGATGGTCATTAGGACCTCTTTTGGAGCAAGGCGCGGGCTTGAGGCACACGCTGATACAAGGAAAATGCAAAAACCAAACCAAAGCTCCGAAAAGAAGCGTTAAAGCCCTGAAATGGGGGCTTAAGGCGCGAAACTGTGGTGTTCTGCCAGCTTGGACGGGAAGTTTCGAACCAAAATGGGTTGCGTAAGTGGGAAGGGTGCAGCGTATCGCACCAATATAGTGCGGTTTTGAAAAGTCTGTTCAGGAAGCTGGTGGCAGCGACTGATTGGCTGAATGGGTCGAATCTAAATTGTGGGAGCGGGCTTGCTCGCGAAGGCGGCGTGTCAGTCATGCACATATCAACTGACACACCGCCATCGCGAGCAAGCCCGCTCCCATATTTTGATGGGGTTCGCAATTTTAGATTTTATAGATACACAGCTCGGCAGTGGCGCGGATCATTGCCAGCTGGTGCAGCGAGTCTTTGGCAGGTGCGTGATTGGCCTGGGCCAGCCATTGCGGGCATTGCGGGTTGGTGCGCTCCGGGGTGAAGTCCGCCAGCTGTTGCAGCAGGCGTTTTTGCAGCAGGTCCAGTTTAGGGCGGATCTGGCCGACCAGATCCGGGCGTGGGTCATTCGGCGCCTTGCCTTGCAGCTGCCAGTCGGAAAGGTGGGCGTATTGCACCAGTTTGTTCGCCTCAATCTGGGCCAAGAAAAACTGCTCGGCCTGGGCCGGTGCCAGTTTGTAGCTCGGCGCCTGGGCGACGACGCTGGCGATCACGTCCTGCTCCCGTGGGCGGTCTTCGACGGGCTTGTGGCTGTCCCATTTGCTCAGGGCCACCTGGTCGGCAATCGCCAGGCGTTCGGCAATGCTGTCGAGCAGCGGGGCGAGGGTGGGTGGTGCTGCGAATACATTGGCGCTGATGGCCAGCAAGATGAACCCAATTTTGAGTTTCAAGGCAGATCCCTCTTCTGTAGGGGCGAGCTTGCTCGCGAAGGTCGTTAACGATAACGCGTAAATATTGAAAAAATGCGGCGCCTTTGAATTTTTCGCGGGCAAGCCGGCTCCCACAGGGTTTTGCGGGCAAAAAAAAGACCTCCCGAAGGAGGCCTTTTTAATCACGCCGCGTTACGCAGCGCTACCGGATCAGCAGCTGTAGTACAGCTCGTATTCCAGTGGGTGTACGAAGGTGCGGACCTTGATTTCTTCTTCGCTTTTCAGGGCGATGTAGGCATCGATAAAGTCGTCGCTGAACACGCCGCCTTTGGTCAGGAACGCACGGCCCTTGTCCAGCTCTTCCAGGGCTTCTTTCAGGCTGCCGCACACTTGTGGGATCTCTTTGGCCTCTTCAGGCGGCAGGTCGTACAAGTTTTTGTCGGCGGCATCGCCAGGGTGGATCTTGTTCTGGATACCGTCCAGGCCGGCCATGACCAGGGCAGCGAAGGCCAGGTACGGGTTGGCTGCCGGATCCGGGAAACGGGCTTCGATACGGCGAGCGCGAGGGCTGGACACGTAAGGAATACGGATCGAAGCGGAACGGTTGCGAGCCGAGTAGGCGAGCATTACCGGAGCTTCGAAACCTGGGACCAGACGCTTGTAGGAGTTGGTCGATGGGTTGGTGAAGCCGTTCAGGGCCTTACCGTGCTTGATGATACCGCCGATGAAGTACAGGGCAGTGTCGGACAGGCCGGCATAACCTTCGCCAGCGAAGGTGTTCTTGCCTTCTTTGGCGATGGACAGGTGAACGTGCATACCCGAACCGTTATCGCCGTACAGAGGCTTAGGCATGAAGGTAGCGGTACGGCCGTAGGCATCAGCCACGTTGTGTACGCAGTACTTCAGGGTCTGAACTTCGTCAGCCTTGGCAACCAGGGTGTTGAACTTCACGCCGATTTCGTTCTGGCCGGCAGTCGCCACTTCGTGGTGGTGAACTTCGATGACCAGGCCCATCTCTTCCATGGCGTTGCACATGGAGGTACGGATTTCGTGGTCGTGGTCGAACGGAGGAACCGGGAAGTAGCCGCCTTTGATACCTGGACGGTGGCCTTTGTTGCCGCCTTCCACGTCCTGGTCGGACATCCACGAACCTTGTTCGGAGAAGATCTTGAACATGGAGCCAGAGATGTCGGACTTGAACTTGACCGAATCAAAGATGAAGAATTCTGGTTCCGGGCCTACGAATACGGTGTCGCCGATACCGGTCGACTTCAGGTATTCCTCGGCACGCTTGGCGATCGCACGTGGGTCACGGTCGTAGCCCTGCATGGTCGAAGGCTCGATCACGTCGCAGACGATGATCAAGGTTGGGTCTTCGGTGAACGGGTCGAGTACGGCAGTGCTGTCGTCCGGCATCAGGATCATGTCGGAAGCTTCGATGCCTTTCCAGCCGGCAATGGAGGAGCCGTCGAACATTTTGCCTTCTTCGAAGAAGGCGTCATCCAGCGCGTCGCGAGCCGGCATGGTCACGTGGTGCTGAGTGCCTTTGGTGTCCGTGAAGCGCAGATCAATCCATTTGACGTCATGATCTTTGATGAGTTGAACCGACTTCGACATAGTGTCCTCCGGGTGGCTTCGGGCTGGGGTAGTGGAGTAGCCCTTAGAATGTGGGTGATGCCGGCGCGAATACTCGACCAAGGCAACCTGCCTCACAAGAGAGCAAATTGCATGCCAGTGCCCCGACATGGGTTTTTTGCCACAAAAACGCCCCTATAAAGGTGCAATCCGCTGAAACGGAAGAAATTGCGCACCGCAATGTAGCGCTTATTTTGGTTTATGACCCGTTTTGGTGCGCGAAAGGTCAGTTGCATATTAACTGGTTAAACCTTGAGCGATTTCCGCTATAATCCGCGCCCCCCTTTTTCGGCTGGGCCTGCGCGCGCTGTTTTCATGAAATTAATCGTTAAAGTCTTCCCCGAGATCACCATCAAGAGCCGACCGGTACGGATGCGTTTCATCCGTCAATTGGCCAAGAACATCCGTGCCGTGCTCCGCGATCTGGACCCGGCTGTGGTGGTGAATGGTGTGTGGGACAATCTCGAGCTGGAAACCCGCCTCACAGACCCCAAGGCCCTGAAGGACATGACCGAGCGCCTGAGCTGCGTGCCGGGCATCGCGCATTTCCTGCAGGTCGACGAGTACCCGCTGGGCGACTTCGACGACATCACCGAAAAGTGCAAGCAGCACTACGGCGATGTGCTGGCAGGCAAGGTGTTTTCAGTGCGTTGCAAACGCGCCGGCAAGCACCCGTTCAGCTCCATGGATGTCGAGAAATACGTGGGCAGCAAGCTGCGTCGCGAGTGCGGCGCTGCCGGAATTTCCCTGAAAGAGCCGCAAATTGAAGTGCGGATGGAAATTCGCGACCAACGGTTGTTTGTGATCCACAGCCAGCACGACAGCATCGGCGGCTACCCGCTGGGTGCCCTGGAACAGACCCTGGTATTGATGTCCGGCGGTTTCGATTCCACTGTCGCGGCCTACCAGATCATGCGCCGCGGGCTGATGAGCCACTTCTGCTTCTTCAACCTGGGCGGGCGTGCACACGAATTGGGCGTGATGGAAGTCGCGCATTACATCTGGAAGAAGTACGGCAGCTCGCAACGGGTGCTGTTTGTCAGCGTACCGTTCGAGGAAGTCCTGGGAGAAATTCTCGGGAAAGTCGATAACAGTCATATGGGCGTAGTATTGAAGCGTATGATGTTACGCGCTGCGTCCCGAATCGCGGATCGGCTGGAAATCGACGCACTGGTCACCGGTGAAGCGATTTCCCAGGTGTCCAGCCAGACCCTGCCGAACCTGTCGTTGATCGACTCTGTGACCGAGAAGCTGGTACTGCGCCCGCTGATCGCCAGTCACAAGCAAGACATCATCGACCTGGCGACCCAGATCGGCACGGCGGATTTCGCCAAGCACATGCCGGAATATTGCGGGGTCATCTCGGTGAACCCCAAGACCCACGCCAAGCGCAACCGCGTGGAGTACGAAGAACAACAGTTCGATATGGCGGTGCTCGAGCGTGCGCTTGAGAACGCCAAGCTGGTGCCGATCGATCGGGTTATCGACGAATTGGGCCAGGATTTGCAGATCGAAGAAGTCAGCGAGGCTCTGGCCGGTCAGATCATCATCGACATCCGTCACCCGGATGCCGCTGAAGACGAGCCGCTGGAAATTGCTGGCATCGACGTACAAACGCTGCCGTTCTATGCATTGAATGCGCGTTTCAAGGAACTGGATGACAGCCGTCAGTACCTGTTGTATTGCGACAAAGGCGTGATGAGTCGCCTGCATGCCCACCATTTGCTCAGTGAGGGGCATGCCAATGTGCGCGTTTATCGACCGAGCTAAGAGCCCGGGGCTGTTTGCCTGTGGCCTGCGTCACCGGCCCCCCGACTCTGCCGTCAAGCTGTAACGGCAAGGCCTGACTCTACTGTTAATCGCTGCCACGACCTGTCAGCACACCGAATCCTCTGATCGAGATACACAAGTGATCGAAAATCTACGCAACATCGCCATCATTGCTCACGTTGACCATGGTAAGACCACCCTGGTAGACAAACTCTTGCGTCAATCCGGCACCCTGGAGCGCAACGAGCTCAACGACGAGCGCGTGATGGACTCCAACGACCAGGAGAAAGAGCGCGGTATTACCATTCTGGCGAAAAACACCGCCATCAACTGGAACGGCTACCACATCAACATCGTGGATACCCCGGGCCACGCCGACTTCGGCGGCGAAGTTGAACGCGTAATGTCGATGGTTGACTCCGTTCTGCTGCTGGTTGACGCTCAAGACGGCCCTATGCCGCAAACCCGTTTCGTGACCAAGAAGGCTTTCGAAGCCGGCCTGCGTCCGATCGTGTGCATCAACAAGGTTGACCGTCCAGGCGCGCGTCCGGACTGGGTTCTGGACCAGATCTTCGACCTGTTCGACAACCTGGGTGCCACCGAAGAACAGCTGGACTTCAAAGTCGTCTACGCCTCGGCCCTGAACGGCATTGCCGGTCTGGAACACACCGACATGGCTGAAGACATGACCCCGCTGTACCAGTCGATCGTCGACAACGTACCGGCTCCGAAAGTTGACCGTGAAGGCCCGTTCCAGATGCAAATCTCGGCACTGGACTACAACAGCTTCCTGGGTGTTATCGGTGTTGGCCGTATCGCTCGTGGTAGCGTCAAGCCGAACACTCCGGTGGTCGCCATCGGCGCCGACGGCAAGAAGCGCAACGGTCGTATCCTGAAGCTGATGGGTCACCACGGCCTGCACCGCATCGACGTTGAAGAAGCGTTTGCCGGTGACATCGTGTGTGTGAGCGGTATGGACTCGCTGTTCATCTCCGACACCCTGTGCCAGCCGGACAACGTCGAGGCGATGAAGCCTCTGACCGTTGACGAGCCAACCGTTTCCATGACCTTCCAGGTAAACGACTCGCCTTTCTGCGGTAAAGAAGGCAAGTTCGTGACTTCCCGTAACATCAAGGAACGTCTGGACAAAGAGCTGCTGTACAACGTTGCTCTGCGCGTTGAAGAAGGCGACTCGGCTGACAAGTTCAAGGTTTCCGGCCGTGGTGAGCTGCATCTCTCGGTACTGATCGAAACCATGCGTCGCGAAGGCTTCGAAATGGGCGTTGGTCGTCCTGAAGTGATCATCCGTCAGGTTGACGGCGTGAAGCAGGAACCGTTTGAAAACGTCACCATCGACACCCCTGAAGAATCCCAGGGCAAGGTCATGGAAGAAATGGGCCTGCGTAAGGGCGACCTGACCAACATGGTGCCGGATGGCAAAGGCCGTGTGCGTCTGGAATACAACATCCCTGCTCGTGGTCTGATCGGTTTCCGTAACCAGTTCCTGACCCTGACCAACGGTGCTGGCATCCTGACCTCGATCTTCGATCGCTACGACACCATGAAGTCCGGCGACATGTCCGGTCGTCAGAACGGTGTTCTGGTATCGGTAGAAACCGGCAAGGCGCTGACCTACTCCCTGGAAACCCTCCAGGCGCGTGGCAAGCTGTTCGTTGAGCACGGTCAAGAGATCTACAACGGTCAGATCGTTGGCCTGAACAGCCGTGACAACGACATGGGCGTCAACCCAACCAAAGGCAAGAAGCTCGACAACATGCGTGCTTCGGGTAAAGACGAAACCATCGCTCTGGTTCCACCTGTTCGCTTTACCCTGGAACAGGCTCTGGAATTCATCCAGGACGACGAGCTGTGCGAAGTTACGCCTAAGTCGATCCGCCTGCGTAAGAAGATCCTGGACGAAGGCGAGCGTACCCGCGCTGCCAAGAAAGCCAAGAACTGAGTTAACTCAGGCTGAATGAAAAACGCCCCCGGTCGAAAGGCCGGGGGCGTTTTTTTATGCCTGCAATATCTGTAGTGACTGTGCGGGCCCCTTCGCGAGCAAGCCCGCTCCCACATTCGACCGCGTTTTTTCAGGATGAATGAGGTCAAGTGTGGGAGCGGGCTTGCTCGCGAAAGCGGTAGTTCAAGCAATAAAAAATCTGGATCAGAACTTGTCGAGGGTCTTGAACCTGGTCTCGCGCACCACTTCCTTCGGCTTGTACGCGCAATACCCCGGGCGCGGCCCGATTTTCGGGTGATTGCGGCAAGTATCCGGGCGCTTGTCATAAATAGTGCAGAAGCGGCTCTTACGATCCAGGTACAGGCAATCGTTGTTGCTCATGCGCTGCAGGGTGAAGATCTCGGATTTGGCGTTGAAGCGCTCGACGATGCCTTCCTTCTGCAAGCGCTTGGCGATGTTCTTCGGCGGGTCGCCACGCTCGAACTCATCGACGATGCCGATGCGGATCAGGTCCTTGATCTTCACCTCAACCGGCAGGGTGCAGCAGCTCGACACACAGCCGCCACACATATGGCTTGAGTATTTCTGCCAGGTCTCGAGACGGTCGAGTTCCGCGGCGGCGATCAGTTGAGGCTTCATCAGGTTTCCAAGAGGGGTGTTATCCGGCGCGGGATCATACCGGAACTGGTGGTTTTTTGAACAATATCTTCCAGCTTTCAGCTCGAAGGCTGTGCCGGGCCACAAACGGGCACGGCCCCTGCATCAAATTCCCGCAAAGGTGAATGAGTTAAAAAACTGCCGAACCAGAGCGTCTACCGTCTGTCAGACCGTCTAGGCTCTAGCAACTCCTTCTATCTCGCCCGAGGTCGCATCGATGTCTCAGGAACCGCTTGTACGAGAAGCAGAGGTAGCCGCATTTCGCGATGCCGTCTTGACCAAACTTACCTATGCGGTGGGCAAGGACCCCGACCACGCCTTCGACCACGATTGGTTTGAAGCCATCGCACTGGCCGCCCGCGACCACATGGTCGACCACTGGATGGACCACACGCGGCACATCTACCGCAAGGGACAGAAGCGGGTCTATTACCTCTCGCTGGAATTCCTGATCGGCCGTCTGCTCTACGACAGCCTGAGCAACCTTGGCTTGCTGGACGTGGCCCGTGAGGCCATGAGCGAGTTGGGTGTGGACATGGAGCGCATTCGCCTGCTGGAGCCCGACGCGGCCCTGGGCAACGGTGGCCTTGGCCGCCTGGCGGCCTGCTTCATGGAAAGCATGTCGACCCTGGGCATCGCCGGCCATGGCTATGGCATTCGGTATGAGCACGGGCTGTTTCGCCAGGCGATTGTCGATGGCTGGCAGCAGGAGCAAACCGAACGCTGGCTGGATTTCGGCAACCCCTGGGAGTTCGAGCGCGCCGAAGTGATCTACCCGATCGGCTTTGGCGGTGGTGTGGAAACCGTGCTGGATGCGTCCGGCAAGTCGATCCAGGTCTGGTCGCCGAATGAAACCGTACGCGCGGTGGCGTATGACACCCCGGTCGTCGGCTGGCGCGGCGCCAGCGTCAACACCCTGCGCTTGTGGCGCGCCCGGGCCGTCGAAGACCTGCACCTGGAACGTTTCAACGCCGGTGACCACCTGGGCGCTGTCGCCGAAGTGGCCCGCGCCGAAAGCATCTCCCGAGTGCTTTACCCGGCCGATAGCACCGAAGCAGGGCAGGAGCTGCGCCTGCGCCAGGAGTACTTCTTCGTCTCCGCCTCGTTGCAGGATCTGCTGCGTCGCCACAAGAACATGCACGGCTCGGTATTGAGCCTGGGCGAGCACGCGGCCATCCAGCTCAACGACACTCACCCCTCGATCGCGGTGGCCGAGTTGATGCGTCAGTTGGTGGACCTGCACGACATCCCGTGGGATGCCGCCTGGGACGTCACCGTCGAAACGCTGTCGTACACCAACCACACCTTGCTCCCCGAGGCGTTGGAAACCTGGCCGGTCGGCCTGATGGAGCGCATGCTGCCGCGGCACATGCAGATCATCTACCTGATCAACGCCCAGCATATCGACTCGCTGCGGGCCAAGGGCATCCATGACTTCGACGTGCTGCGTGCCGTCTCGCTGATCGAAGAAGACAACGGTCGCCGCGTACGCATGGGCAACCTGGCGTTCCTCGGTTCCCACAGTGTCAACGGCGTATCCGGCCTGCACACGCAACTGATGCGCAGCACGGTGTTCTCCGAACTGCACAAGCTCTACCCGGACCGCATCAACAACAAAACCAACGGCATTACCTTCCGCCGCTGGCTGTACCAGGCCAACCCCAAGCTCACGGCGATGCTGGTGGAGGCACTGGGCCCGGACGTGCTGGATAACCCCGAACAGCGCCTGGCAGACCTGGAACCGTTTGCCGAGAAGCAAGCCTTTCGCAAGGCCTTCGCCGAACAGCGCCTGCACAGTAAGCGGGCACTGGCAGACATCATTCACGAGCGCCTGGGGATTTCGGTCAACCCGGCGGCGATGTTCGATGTGCAGGTCAAGCGGATCCACGAGTACAAGCGCCAGCTGCTGAACCTGATGCACACCGTCGCGCTGTACCAGGCGATCCGGGCCGAGCCGGGCACCGACTGGGTGCCGCGGGTGAAGATCTTCGCCGGCAAGGCCGCGGCCAGCTATCACCAGGCCAAGCTGATCATCAAGCTGACCAACGACATCGCCCGTACCGTCAACAACGACCCCACCGTGCGCGGGTTGCTCAAGGTGGTATTCCTGCCCAACTACAACGTCAGCCTGGCGGAAAGCATCATTCCGGCGGCCGACTTGTCGGAGCAGATTTCCACCGCCGGCTTTGAAGCCTCGGGCACCAGCAACATGAAATTCGGCCTCAACGGCGCGCTGACCATCGGCACCATGGACGGCGCCAACGTCGAGATGCACGAGCGCGTGGGTGCCGACCACATGTTCATCTTCGGCCTCAGCGCCCAGCAGGTGGAAGCGCGCAAACACGCGGGCGAATTCAACGCCGGGCCAGAGATCGCCGCGTCCCATCGCTTGAATGATGTGCTGCAAGCGATTCGTGGCGGGGTGTTCTCACCGGATGATCCGGGCCGTTATGCCGGGTTGGTGGATTCGCTGATCGACTACGACCGCTTCCTGGTCTGTGCCGACTTCGATTCCTACTGGGATGCCCAGGCGCGGGTCGAGGCCCATTGGCACGACTCCAAGGAATGGTGGCGTTCGGCGGTGCTCAATACCGCGCGCATGGGCTGGTTCTCGTCGGACCGGACCATCCGCGAATACGCGACGGAAATCTGGAAAGCGTTGGATTAGACACCGCAATACAAAATGTGGGAGCGGGCTTGCTCGCGAAAGCGCAGCGTCAGTCGACAAATTTGTGACTGATCCACCGCCTTCGCGAGCAAGCCCGCTCCCACATGGGGTCCGTGTCGATATACTGAGCATCGCCTTTGCCCGCTTCGGGCTGCTTAGGGATATCGACCATGCAATGGATTTTCATGCTGATTGGCCTGGTGCTCGGCTGGACGCTCGATGAGTCGTTCAGTGATGCGGGCATTGGAGCGCTGCTCGGTTTGGGCATTGGCCAGGCGATTCGCCTGTCGATGCTCGCCTCGCGTACGGAGGAACAAGGCCGTCAGCTGGAGTCTGCCCGCAACGCCCTGAAAGTGGTCGAGCAACGCCTGGCCTTGCTGGAAAGGCCTGCCGCCGTTGAAACCCCCGGACCTGTGTTTGTCGAAGAGCCGCTGCCGGTAGCGGCGCCGCCCGAACTCGTCTGGGAATTACCCGCCGAACTGGAACCCGCCTACGCAAGCGTGGTGGCCGAACCCAGCCAGCCATTGCCGGCTGATGTGTGGCGGGCCGAACCGAGCGCGAAAATCCCTGAACAACCTGCCGCGCCTGCGGTGCCTCGCGGCCCCAACTTTATCGAGCGCGCAATCAGCGGTGCCCGCAACTGGCTGTTCGGTGGCAACACCGTGCTGCGGGTCGGCGTGGTGTTGTTGTTCCTCGGCCTGGCCTTCCTGCTGCGCTATGCCACTGAAGGCATGGTGGTGCCAATCGAGTTGCGTTACGCAGGTGTCGCCGGTTGCGCATTGGCACTGCTGGGCCTGGGTTGGTGGCTGCGGCTGCGCAACCGTAATTACGGGTTGATGCTGCAGGGCACCGGCATTGCGGTGTTGTACCTCACGGTGTTCGCCGCGATGCGCCTGCACCCGCTGCTCGACCCCGGCGCGGCACTCGGCTTGCTGGTGGCGGTCACCGTTTTCTCGGCGATCCTGGCGATTACCCAGGACGCCCTCGGCCTGGCCTGCGCCGCTGCACTCGGCGGTTTTGCGGCACCGATCCTCACGTCCACCGGCGCCGGCAACCATGTGGCGCTGTTCAGCTATTTCGCCCTGCTCAACGCAGGCATTCTCGCCATCGCCTGGTTCAAGGCCTGGCGCCTGCTCAATTTGATCGGTTTTGTCGGCACCTTCGGCATCGGCTTCGCCTGGGGCATGCGCTCCTATACACCGGAGCTGCTGTGGAGCACCGAGCCGTTCCTGATTCTATTTTTCCTGATGTACCTGGGCATCGGCCTGTTGTTCGCCCGGCGCAAGTTGCTGGAGATGCGCGACGCGCCGGACGATGACAGCCGTGGCGCGTTGCTGCGCTGGTCGGCGGCCAAGGGCGATTATGTCGACGGCAGCATGCTGTTCGGTCCGCCGTTGGTGGGCTTCGGTTTGCAGTTTGCGCTGGTGCAGCACCTGGAATTTGCCGCTGCGTTCAGCGCGCTGGCCCTGGGCATCATCTATATGGGCCTGGCTCGTTTGCTGAGTGGCGGGCGCGCCTTGCTGCTGGCGGAAACCTGCCTGGCGCTGGGTGTGATCTTCGCCAGCCTGGCGATTCCGTTGGGCCTCGACGCACGCTGGACCGCGGCGGCCTGGGCCGTGGAAGGCGCCGGGATTTTCTGGCTCGGCCTGCGTCAGCAGCGGCCTTTGGCACGGGCGTTTGGCTTGCTGTTGCAAGTCGGTTCGGCGCTGGCGTTCCTCAGCGAATTGCGGATTGGCGAGACCAGCCTGCTGGACGGTGCACCCTTGGGTGCGTTGTTGCTGGGGGCGGCCTTGCTGTTCAGTTTCGACCAGTTGTGCAAGGCGCCGGTGGAGCACGCGGCGCAGTGGGAGCGTCGAGGTTTGCCGGTATTGGCCTGCGTCGGCCTGGGCTTCTTGTACCTGCTCGCACCGTTGCTGCTGTGGACCCAAGGTACGGCCATCAGTTGGGCGCTTGCCGGTATTGCGACCTTGCTGGTGGGCCTGCGCATCGGCTCGCGTACGTTCCTCTTCACCGCGTTTGCCGTGCAACTGCTGGGTGGCGCGCTGTTCCTGCTGCGCCTGCAAGCGGGTGCTGATTCAGGCGCGGTGTTCAGTGCGGGCTCGAGCGGCTTGCTCACCGCATCGCTGATTGGCCTGGCATTGATCGGCGGCATGCTGCTGGCCGCGCGGGACACCATGGTGCGCAGCGATGTGCGGTTGTTGCGTGGCCTGTCGGTGGTGTTGCTCGCCGGGTTGGTGCTGATCAACCTGGCGGTGCTGTTTGTGCTGCCCTGGGAGACCGCCAGCGGCGTGTGGGCGGCCAGTGGTTTGTTGATCATCTGGCTGAGCCTGTACCTGCAACAGCGCGTCAGTTTTGTCTTCGGGTTGTTGCTGCAAGTGATCGGCGGCGCTTCGTTCCTGATCGCGGTGCCGGACCTGCTCGGGCCGCTGACCAGCGAGGGTTTGCGTCCTTTGGGCCATAGCGGTTTCTGGACGCCAATGGTGCTCGGGCTGGCGGCGCTGGTCGGTGCCTGGCGCTTGCAGCGCAGGCCTCATGCGCCGGTGTTCGAGGCGTTGAGTTTGCAGCGGCTGTCCGACGTGCTGCTGGTGTGGGGTGCGGGTTGGTGGACGCTGGCGTTGGTCAGCGAAGTGCTGCGGTTTGCACCATCGATGCTGCAAGGCACCTGGCTGTTGGCGGTAGCGGCGGTGAGTGTGGCGATCTGGGCGGTATTGGCCCTGAGGCTGCAATGGGCGTCGCTGGGCTTGCTGTGCACGCTGTTGATGCCGGCGGCGGGCGTGGTGTTGCTGGGCGCGTGGGGCTCGCGTTATCACCCGGCGGCGAACTTCGCCTGGCTGGCCTGGGCGGCGGTGTTTGCGGTGCACTTCGTGTCGCTGCGACGCCTGGCGTTGGTCATCCCGGAAAAAGCCCTGGGCGCCGCGCACGTGCTCGGCTGCTGGCTGTTGATTGGTGTGCTGGCGCTGGAGTTGCGCTACGGCCTGTTGTTGCTGTCCGAGGAATACAACGCCTGGCGCTGGCTGGGCTGGGCGATTCTGCCAAGCCTGTACCTGGTGCTGGCCGCCGCGCCACGCAGTTGGCCGTGGCCGGTGTCGGCGTACCCGCGCGAGTACCGGTTGTATGCCGCGTTGCCGCTGGCGGTGTTGATGCTCGGCTGGTTCTGGCTGGCGAATATCTTCAGCGACGGCACCGCCGAGCCGCTGCCGTATGTGCCGCTGCTTAACCCGCTGGATATTGGATTGCTATTCGCGCTGCTGGGTGTGTACCTGTGGTCCCGCAGTGCCGCACCGCAACGCGGGCCGCGCGCCGAACTGGTCGCTCAGGCGGTCTCCGGTGTCTCGTTGTTCGCCTTCTTCACTGCGCTGGTGATGCGCACGGCTCATCACTGGGGTGGCGTGCCGTTCCATCTGGATGCGTTGCTGGAGTCGATGCTGGTGCAGGCCGGGCTGTCGATCGTGTGGACCCTGATTGCCCTGAGCCTGATGATAGGCGGCTATCTGCGTCACCGGCGTGAGGTGTGGCTGATCGGTGCGGCATTGATTGCCGTCGTGGTCGCCAAATTGTTCTTCGTCGAATTGAGCAACCGCGGCGGGCTGGCGCGGATCGTATCGTTTATCGGTGTGGGCGGGCTGTTGCTGGTGGTGGGCTATTTCGCCCCGCTGCCGCCCAAGCGCCCCGAGCCGGTGGTTGAAACTGAAGGAGTGGCCTCTTGATGGGCAAGCTGAGTGTGGCGCTGTTGGGGTTGTGCACGACGTTATCGGCCTGGGCCCAGGAAACGCCCGCCGATTTCACCACGCGTGTGCCGCTGACGGTCAGTGGAGAAGGCCCGTGGTACCGCCTGGAACTGCCGCTGGCGGTGCAATTGAGCGCCCGTCAGGCCGACCTGAGTGATGTGCGGGTGTTCAACGCCGCTGGCGAGCCCCAGGCTTACGCACTGGCGCGGCAGTCGGCGCAAAGCACCGAAAGCCGCAGCCTGTCCAACGTGAAGTGGTTCCCGTTGTACGCTGCGGCTGACTCCTCCGAAGCCGTGCCCAGCGTGCGTGTGCAATCCACGTCCACCGGCACGCTGGTGCAAGTGCAGCCGCCGAGCCAACTGGAGGCCGGCGAAGAAGTGCTGCGCGGCTGGCTGCTCGACGCGAGTGCGATCAAGGCCCCGTTGCAGCAACTGATCCTCGACTGGACGAGCGAGCGCGACGGCTTCCAGCGTTTCAGCATCGAAGCCAGCGACGACTTGCAGCACTGGCGCGCGTGGGGCGAAGGGCAGGTGGCGCGGTTGTCGTTTGCCGATGAGCGCGTCGAGCAGCATGAAGTGAGTTTGCCGGGGCAGTCGGCGCGGTATCTGCGTCTGCTGTGGAAAGGCCAGGCGGCACCGGCGCTGACGTCGGCGCAGTTGGAGAGTGTCAGCGCCCACAACCTGCCGTTGCCGCTGGTGTGGTCGCAGCCGTTGTCGGGCAGCCGGCTCAAGGCCGGGGAATACAGCTGGCAGTTACCCAACGCACTGAACGTCGAACGCTTGCGAATCGACTTGAGCCAACCCAACAGCCTGGCGCCGGTCACCTTGTCGGGCCGCCGGGAAAGTAATCAGGCCTGGCAGCCCATGAGCAGCGGTTTGCTCTACCGGTTGACGCAAAATGGCCAGGACGTTTTACAGAACGAACTGCAGTTGCCGGGCCAGGCTGTTGCGCAGCTCAAGCTCGACGTGGACGAGCGTGGTGGTGGCCTGGGCGTGGAGGCGCCGACCTTGAGCTTTGCGGTGCGGGCCACGCAGTTGGTGTTCCTGGCGCGGGGCGAGCCACCGTTCACCCTTGTGCTCGGCAATCCGTCGGTGAAAGGCGCGAACTTGCCGCTGTCGACCCTGATTCCGGACTACAGCGCCGAACGCCTCGCGGGGCTTGGGCAGGCCAAGGTGGCGGGCGAGGCGGTGGTCACATCGCCTGCGGTCGCGGCCCCGGTTGATGCCGGGCCGAACTGGAAAAAGCTCGGTCTTTGGGCCGTGCTGCTGCTCGGTGTGGCGGCCCTGGGCGCCATGGCCTACAGTTTGCTGCGCAAGCCACCGGTGGCACGTTAAATAAAGTCCATGAACTCTATTGGGTTTAAATCCTCTGATAGGAGGAAATACGCCCCGACTCGCGTTAAACTGCGCGGGTTTTTAGCCCCCCATTTCCGGAGCCTTCCATGTCCCGCGTTACCCTGAGTCGCTATTTGATCGAGCAGACCCGCAGCAACAACACGCCTGCCGATCTGCGCTTCCTTATCGAAGTGGTGGCGCGTGCTTGCAAGGAAATCAGCCACGCCGTGTCCAAAGGCGCGCTGGGTGGTGTCCTGGGCAGCATGGGCACTGAAAACGTACAAGGCGAAGTGCAGAAGAAGCTTGACGTGATCTCCAACGAAATCCTGCTCGAAGCCAACGAGTGGGGCGGTCACCTGGCCGGCATGGCGTCCGAAGAAATGGACAATGCCTACCAGATCCCGGGCAAATACCCGAAAGGCGCGTACCTGCTGGTATTCGACCCACTGGACGGTTCGTCGAACATCGACATCAACGCGCCAGTCGGCACCATCTTCTCGGTACTGCGTTGCCCGAACGAATACCTGAGCCAGAACGAAGCCCTGAACGAAAAGGCCTTCCTGCAGCCGGGCACCGAGCAGGTAGCTGCCGGTTACGCGATCTACGGCCCACAGACCATGCTGGTGCTGACCCTGGGCGACGGCGTCAAGGGCTTCACCCTGGACCGCGAAATGGGCAGCTTCGTGCTCACCCATGAAGACATCACCATTCCTGCGTCCACCCAGGAATTTGCAATCAACATGTCCAACCAGCGTCACTGGGAAGAGCCGGTTACCCGCTACGTGGGCGAGTTGATGGCCGGCGAAGAAGGCCCGCTGAAGAAGAACTTCAACATGCGCTGGGTGGCTGCGATGGTTGCCGACGTGCACCGCATCCTGACCCGTGGTGGCCTGTTCATGTACCCACGCGACAGCCGCGAGCCGTCCAAGCCAGGCAAGCTGCGCCTGATGTACGAAGCCAACCCGATGTCGTTCCTGGTTGAGCAGGCGGGCGGTGCGTCCACCGACGGCCACCAGCGCATCCTCGACATCCAGCCTGAAGGCCTGCACCAGCGCGTAGCGGTGTTCCTGGGTTCGAAGGAAGAAGTTGAGCGTGTGACCGGCTACCACAAGGCGTAAGTCCTTGCGGTAAGCAAAAGCCCCGAAACGTTTCAGCGTTTTCGGGGCTTTTTTGTTTTCGCTCGTCGGGAACCAGACACCTCTTTTCCCTTCTAAGCTTCTGGCAGACCCCCAAGCTGCTTCGTCTCTCCAGGAGTTTTTCCATGTCGTTACGCCGTCTCGCCCTGTTGTCGTTTTGCGTGCTTCTGGCCGCTTGCAGCAAGGTCACTCAAGAAAATTACGCAAAACTGTCGGCCGGCATGCCAAAGGCCGAGGTGGAGTCGTTGTTGGGCAAGCCGACTGATTGTTCTGGCGCGCTGGGTATGTCCAGTTGCACCTGGGGCGATAAAAACAGCTTTATCAGCGTGCAATATGCCGGTGACAAAGTACTGATTTTTTCCGGGCAAGGCCTGAAGTAAACCGGGGCGAAAGCCTGCGGGAGAAAAACAACATGATGCGTTTCGTTCTATACCTCTGCGCCAGCCTGTTTTTGGCGGGCTGCGCCAGCCATTCTGGCGATGATCTGCAACCCAAGACTGTTGGCAGCGTCAACCTCAAGCGTTACCAGGGCACCTGGTATGAGCTGGCCCGTTTGCCGATGTACTTCCAGCGCAATTGTGCGCAGTCCGAAGCCCGCTACACGCTGTTGCCCGATGGCAACATGTCGGTGTTCAACCGCTGCCTGACCCCTGAGTGGAAGTGGCAGGAAGCCAAGGGCACCGCAACGCCGCAGGTCGCCGGCAAGACCGACAAACTGTGGGTCGAATTCAACAACTGGTTCACCTCGCTGTTGCCGGGCGTGGCCAAGGGCGATTACTGGGTGCTGTACGTCAGCGATGACTACAAGACCGCCATTGTCGGCAGCCCGAGCCGGCGCTACATGTGGTTGCTGTCGCGCACGCCGACGGTCAGCGCCGACACCCGCGAAGACCTCCTGAGCAGGGCGCGGCAGCAGGGGTATGACACCACGCGTTTGATCTGGCGTACGTCGGACAAGCAGATGGCGAAGACCTCGCAGTAATACGAAACAGCGCCAATCCAATGTGGGAGCGGGCTTGCTCGCGAAGGCGGTGTGACAGTCACCAGATGTATTGACTGATCCACTGCTTTCGCGAGCAAGCCCGCTCCCACATTTGTTATGTGTCGTCTGTCAGCCCAGCAAATCCCGCAAGACCTGGGTAAACGCCCGGCTGCTGTCTTCTTCGGCGGCGTGATGCCCGTCGCGAATCACCCACTGGCCGTTGACCAGCACGTCGCGCACCTGGCGATCACCCCCGGCAAACAGCCAGCGATTGAGGATCCCGTCTTCGTTCGCCGTCGCCAGGTACGGATCGTTGCCGTCCAGCACCAGCCAGTCCGCACGCTTGCCAACTTCCAGGCGCCCAATCGGCTGCCCCAACGCTTCGGCACCGCCGTCCAGCGCGGCATCGAACAGCGTACGCCCAACCATCGGCTGATCGCTGCGATACAGCCGGTTGCGCCGCTGGTCCCGCAGCCGCTGCCCATATTCCAGCCAGCGCAATTCTTCCACCACGCTCAGTGATACATGGCTGTCGGAACCAATCCCCATGCGCCCGCCCTGGGCCAGGAAGTCCACCGCCGGGAAAATCCCGTCGCCCAGGTTGGCTTCAGTGGTCAGGCACAGCCCGGCAATCGCCCGGCTCCTGGCCATCAACGTCACTTCTTCCGGATTGGCGTGGGTGGCGTGCACCAGGCACCAGCGCTGATCCACTTCAACATGGTCATACAACCATTGCAGCGGGCGCTGGCCGCTCCAGGCCAGGCAGTCGTCGACTTCCTTCTGCTGCTCGGCGATGTGGATGTGCACCGGGCACGCCTTGTCGCTGGCGGCCAGCACTTCGCTGATCTGTTGCGGTGTGACGGCGCGCAGCGAGTGGAAACACAGGCCCAGCCGTTGTGCCGGTTGCGCGGCCAGAATCGGTTGCAGGCGTGATTGCAGGCTCAGGTAATTTTCGGTGCTGTTGATAAAGCGGCGCTGGCCTTCATTGGGTGCCTGGCCGCCGAAACCGGAGTGGCTGTAGAGCACCGGCAACAACGTCAGGCCGATACCGCTGCTGGCGGCGGCCTGGCTGATTTGCCGCGACAGCTCCGCAGGGTCGGCATAGGGCTGGCCGCTGACGTCGTGGTGCACGTAGTGAAATTCGGCCACCGAGGTGTAGCCGGCCTTGAGCATTTCGATATACAACTGGCGCGCGATGACCTGCAACTGGTCGGGGCGGATCTTGCCGACCATCCGATACATCAGGTCGCGCCAGGTCCAGAAACTGTCATTCGGGTTGCCGGCCACTTCCGCCAGCCCGGCCATCGCGCGCTGGAATGCGTGGGAATGCAGGTTCGGCATGCCCGCCAGCACGGGGCCCCTGAGCCGTTCGGCACCGTCTGCACAGGCGTTGGGCTCAACCTTGGTCAGCAGGCCATCGGCGCTGACTTCAAGACGTACATCGTTGGCCCATCCATAAGGCAGCAGCGCGCGTTCGGCAAAGAAAGCGGACATGATTCAGGCACCCCGGTCGTGTGTTTATTTGTATATACATATACAGACGTTTGCCTGCTCGGTAAACTCCGGCAAGCTATGCTTCTTTTTCACCTACAAGGATTTCCTGTGTCGACTCCGCCCGCCAAGTCTCCACTGGCTGCCCACATGGACGAAAGTCCGGCGCCCTTGTATGCCCGCGTCAAACAGATGATCAGCCAGCAGATTCTCAACGGCAACTGGCCGCCGCATTATCGCGTGCCTTCGGAAAGCGAACTGGTCAACCAGTTGGGCTTCAGCCGCATGACCATCAACCGCGCCCTGCGCGAGTTGACTGCCGAAGGCCTGCTGGTACGCATGCAAGGTGTGGGCACCTTTGTCGCCGAGCCCAAGAGCCAGTCGGCGCTGTTTGAAGTGCACAACATTGCCGATGAGATCGCCTCCCGCGGTCATCGCCATACGTGCAAGGTCATTACCCTCGGGGAAGAAGCCGCCGGTTCCGAGCGCGCCGTCGCGCTGGAAATGCGCGAAGGCGGGCGGGTGTTCCACTCGTTGATCGTGCACTACGAAAACGACATTCCGGTGCAAATCGAAGACCGTTTCGTCAACGCCCTGGTAGCACCGGAATACCTGCAGCAGGATTTCACCCAGCAAACGCCCTATGCCTACCTCAACCAGGTGGCGCCGCTGACCGAAGGCGAGCACGTGGTCGAGGCGATCCTGGCCGACGCTGACGAATGCAAGCTGCTGCAAATCGAAACCAGCGAGCCGTGCCTGCTGATTCGCCGCCGCACCTGGTCTGGCCGCCAACCGGTCACGGCCGCACGTTTGATCCACCCCGGTTCCCGTCATAGCCTGGAAGGACGTTTCAGTAAATGAGTTCGATGAAAGTCTGGCGCGCTACCGATTACATTCGCATGCCGTGGAAAAACGGCGGCGGCAGCACTGAAGAAATCACCCGTGACGCGGGGGAGGGCCTGGACGGTTTCGGCTGGCGCCTGTCGATTGCCGATATCGCCGAGTCGGGCGGGTTCTCCACCTTTGCCGGGTACCAGCGCATTATCACCGTGCTGCAAGGCTCGGGCATGGTGCTGACGGTGGATGGCGAGGAACAGCTCGGGTTGTTACCGCTGCAGCCATTCCCGTTCAAGGGTGACAGCCAGGTGTCCTGCCGTTTGATCGGCGGGCCGATCCGCGATTTCAACCTCATCTATTCGCCGCAGCGCTATCAAGCGCGGTTGCAATGGATGGACGGCACGCAGCGTTTCTTCAGTGCCGCGCACACCGTGCTGGTGTTCAGCGTGGCCGATGAAGTGAAGGTGCTCGGTGAGCGGCTGAACCGTCACGACTGCCTGCAACTGGACGGTAACACCGCCCTGCTGGACATCAGCGTGACTGGCCGTTGCTGCGTTATCGAATTGACTGCCGCCGCCTGAACAGGTGGGGGTTTCTTCCCCCACATTTTGTTTCCCTCTTCCCGCACCAACTTGTTACCGAACGCCCCAGCATGGCGCAAAGCCCTGCCTCGATGACAAGTCTCCCGCACTGTAAAAATCCCCCGTAAGAAAATTCATCATGCTGCGAAGCCTTGTTTTCCAAGGCTTCCACCCTCGTCCCGGAAAATCTTCAAACCTTGCGCGCAAAGTTGGCCGCTTGATTGCATATGCTTGTATGTACAAGTAAAGATGTGTGCGTAAGAGTCCATGAACTTCCTCTTCGCACCCATCAATGTTCGCGCATTGATCGTTGAGGATTTTTTTGTGACCAAGCCTACCCAATACCGTGACGTTGAAATCCGTGCCGCACGCGGCAACACGCTGACCGCCAAAAGCTGGCTGACTGAAGCGCCGCTGCGCATGTTGATGAACAACCTCGACCCGCAGGTTGCCGAAAATCCGAAAGAACTGGTGGTGTACGGCGGTATCGGCCGTGCGGCACGTAA
>NZ_JACARS010000046.1:0-15260 GCF_013386485.1 Pseudomonas sp. P7758
CACAATCGCCAACCCCAACCCCGCCCCATTTGCATTCCCACGGCTATAAAACCGCTCGAACAACCGCCCAATCTCCCCTTCATCAATCCCCGGCCCCGCATCCTCCACACACAGCTGCACCACGCCCGAATCCGTCGTCCCCCGCACCATCACCCTCACCTCACTCCCCGCCGGCGAGAAATTCAGCGCATTGGTCACCAGGTTCTGCAGCGCAATCGCCAACGCTATCGGGTCCGTTTCAATCCAGCATTCCTCATCCCCTTCCAGCACCAACTCAACGCCTTTCTCCATCGCCAGGGGCGTCAGTTCCGCAAGTTCTTCGCGCACCAACTCCGTCAACGGCACACGCACTCGTACGGTGTTGTTCAACTGCGGTTCGATGCGCGCCATGGTCAGCAGTTGGCTGCCAATACGCGTCGCCCGGTCCACGCCATTCACCAGGAAGTCCAACGCCTCTCGCCGCTGCTCCTCGGTTTCCGCGCTCTGGGCGTTCTGCGCGTGAATGCGCAATATCGCCAACGGCGTGCGCAGTTCATGCGCCGCGTCCGCGATAAACCGACGCTCCCGCTCCAGCAGGTCATCCACCTGCACCAGCAGGCGGTTCAGCGCGGTTTGCATCGGTTCCAGGTCCGCCGGCAACGGTTCAAGTTGCAGCGGTCGCAACGTATTGCTGTCCCGCCCGCGAATGGCCTGGGCCATGGCGCGCAGGGGCTTGAGGCCCCAGCCGATGGTCAGCCAGATCAACAACGCCAGCAGCGGCACGCCAATCAGGATGGGCCAGAGGGTGTGGCGGATGATGCGCTGGATCACGTCCTGGCGAATGTCGTCGCGCTCGCCCACCCAGATCAGCAGGCCTTGTTGCATGTCGGCGAGCATGAACGCGCACCAGTCATTGCCGTTTTCCATCAGGTCGTGAGGCCCGAGGGTGGTGGGCGGTGCGTTGAGGATCGGCGCGTCGGTGGAGCGCACCAGCAGTTGGCCGTCGGCGCGCCATACCTGGAAGGTCAGGCGGGTTTCGTAGGGGTGCGCGGCGCCGTCTTCGCCGACGCGGCTCATGGCTTGATCGAAAGCCTGGTAGAGGCGGTCCCAGTCGGCATCGCCGGGGTCGCGCTGGCGCAGTACGCCTTGCAGCAAACGGGCACTTTGGGCGAGTTGAGCGTCGTAGACTTCTTCGATTTCGTGGTGGCTGTCCCGCAGCACGAGCCAACTGATCAGGCCATCACCCAGCAGGATCAGCACCAGCACCGGAATGAGGATGCGCGCGCGGACCGAGTTCATGGCTTGAGTTCCACCACGTAGCCCACGCCGCGTACGGTGCGGATCAGTTCGGTGGAGAGTTTTTTGCGCAGGTTGTGGATAAGGACTTCGAGGGTGTTGCTTTCGACGCGGTCCTGCCAGCCGTACAGCGCGCGGGACAGACGTTCGCGGGTGACGACTTTGCCGGGGCGCACCATCAGTTGGTGCAGCAGTTGGTATTCCATCGGCGTCACCACAACGTCCTCGCCTTGATAGCTGACCTGTTGGGTCGCCGGGTCCAGGCTCACGCCCGCATGCTCCAGCAATGGCTGCGCGCGGCCCTGGCTGCGGCGCAACAGGGCGCGCACACGGGCCTTGAACTCTTCGACGTCGAAGGGTTTGACCAGGTAGTCGTCGGCGCCGGCGTCCAGGCCGGCGATGCGCTCGGCGGTGCCGTCGCGGGCGGTAAGGATCAGCACCGGCAGGTCGTATTGCTCGGCGCGCAGGGTTTGCAGGAGTGTGAGGCCGTCAAGGCGCGGCAGGCCGAGGTCGAGCAGCAGCAGGTCGAAGCTTTCGGTGCGCAACGCGTGCAAGGCGCTGACGCCATCCTGCAACCAGTCCAGGGTGTAGCCTTCGGCGCCCAGGGCCACGCGGATCCCTTGGCCAAGGGCACGATCATCTTCGACAAGGAGCAGGCGCATAACTGATTCTCTGGAGTAACCGGCGGCATGATGCCGTGTAACCGTCGAGGCTATTTCGGGAAAGATGTTACGGGCCGTTGCCAACTAAGCTTTCGCTAAGGTTGGTTTTGCACAGTGAAATCTCCCACATCTGCTGAGAGTGCTTCCATGCGCAAAATTCTCTTGCTGTCGCTGATTATCGCCAGCCCCATGGCCTTCGCCGGCCCGCAATGCACCACTGCCGAGCGCTCGCAATGGCAGGACCAGAAGGCCTTTCAGGAGCAACTCAAGGCCCAGGGCTACGAGATCAGCAAGTTCAAGGTTACTGACGGCAACTGCTACGAGATCTATGGCTTTGACAAGGACAAGCGCAAGGTCGAGATCTACCACGATCCAGTCACCGGCAAGGCCGTGAAGACAGAGATCAAGGGCTGATGCCAGCAACCTCCCTGCGCCTCTGGGACCCGGTGGTGAGGGTGTTTCACCTCTCCATCGCCGGCGTCTTTGTGGCCAATTACTTCTTCAACGAAGCAGGCGACGACTGGCACGTATGGCTGGGCTATTACGCCATGGCCTGGTTGCTGGTGCGGTTGGTGTGGGGATTTGTCGGTCCGCGCAGCGCGCGCTGGGCGGACTTCTGGCCAACGCCGGAACGGCTCATGGGCCATGTGCGTTCACTGCTCAACCGCCGGCCGCAGCACCGCCTGGGCCATTCGCCCATTGGCGCGCTGGTGATGATTCTGATGTTGCTGGCGCTGCTGGCTATCGGTGCCAGTGGCTTTTTGATGCAGGAAGTCGACGCCCTGTGGGGCGCCGATTGGCCGCTGCTGTTGCACGAAACTGCCGCCAATGTACTGGCCGGCCTGGTAGGCGTGCATGTGCTGGCGGCGTTGTTTGAAAGTATCCAGGTGCGGGACAACCTGCCGTTATCCATGCTCACCGGCCGCAGGAGGCGCCTGCCGGATGACCGTGCGCAGTAATCCTTTTTCCCGACAGGTTCTCTATGCGCCCGCTTTTAATGATCTGCAGTCTGCTGGTGGTGTTTTTCGCTGCCTGGCAAAGCCATCCGCCCCACGTATTGGCGCCGTTTGCCCAAGGCCCCAAGGACAGCTCGCCAACAGCGGCCGCCCCGCAATACAGCAGCCGCTTTGTCTCCTCGCAGCTCAATGACTTTGTGCACTCCTCCTCGGTCACTGCCCTGCCCGGCGGCGACCTGATGGCCGTGTGGTTTGCCGGTTCCCGCGAGGGCGCCGCCGATGTGCAGGTGCGCACCGCGCGCTTTGACGCGAAAAGCGCCGAGTGGGGCCCGGAGCAAGTATTGGCCACCCGCGAAAGCACGCGCGACGGCACGCACCGCTACATCCGCAAGCTGGGCAACCCGGTGATCGCCCTGGCACCGGACAATCGCCTGTGGATGTTCTACGTTTCGGTGTCGGTAGGCGGCTGGGCCACCAGCGCGATCAACGTGATGGTCTCGGATGACCTGGGGACGAACTGGTCGGCCCCTCGGCAACTGATCACCTCGCCTTTCTTCAATATCAGCACGCTGGTGCGCGCCGCACCGGTATTCCACGCCGACGGTTCCATCGGCCTGCCGGTGTACCACGAGTTCATGGGCAAATTCGCCGAGTACCTGTACTTGAGCCCCGACGGTGCGGTGGTCGACAAATTCCGTATCAGCCGTGGGAAGAACTCGCTGCAGCCGACCATCGTCCCGCAGGACGGCCAACGCGCCATCGCCATGTTGCGTTACGCCGGCGAAACCCATCACCGAGTCCTCGCCAGTCGCACCGAAGACGCCGGCCAAACCTGGAGCGAGCCTTACCCATTGGAACCGTCCAATCCCAACTCCTCGCTGGCAGCCGTCAGCACTGAAGGCGACGGTTTGCTCGTGGCCCTCAACGACCTGCAGGACGGCCGCTTCAAGCTCAGCCTGTACGGCACCGATGCCAAGCTCAATCAGTGGCGCACCGTGGTGGAACTGGATCAATCCCCCGACCCCTTGGGCCAACCGTTCTCCCCTGCGGCCTACAAGGAAATTATCGGCGAAGGCTTCCGCGCCTCCAGCGGCGCCCTGCGCCTGCCGCTGGAACAACGCTTCCTCAGCAACCTGGATTACCGGGTGTGCAAGCCCCGTGGCTGCGATTTCGAATACGAGTACCCGTACTTCAGCCGCAGCCCGGACGGCATGTACCACCTGGTGTACTCGTGGAATAACACCTTTATCAAACATGTCAGCTTCAACGAAGCCTGGCTGTCGGAGCGCCTGTGATGGTTTCTGTATGGCAAGCGCATTTGAGTTTTGTGCTGTTGGGTTTTGTGCTGCTCAGCCTGTTGCGCGTCACAACACCCTGGCGCCCCTGGCTGCTGCCGGTGTTGGTGGTGGTAAGTTTTATCCCGGTCAACGAACTGCCGTTGGCGGCGTATGTGCGCAGCTTCACCGATGACCTGGCCATCAGCACCCTGGTGTTGTTGGTGTGGGTCAGCCTGTGCCGGTTGGGCGTGGTGCAGCCGCTCCAGCGCCCGCAGAAGGTCCAGGTGCTGTTGCTGTTTGGCGCCCTGAGCCTGGTGCTGTACCCGGCGACGATGGGCCTGACGTATTTCGACCCCTACCGCTGGGGTTTCAACCCTCGGCCGATGATCGTGCTGATAGGCGCGGCAGCACTGTTGATGCTCTGGCTGCGTAATACGCTGGCGGTGTGGATGCTCGCGGCGGGCACCCTGGCGTTCGCGCTGCGGCTCAAGGCCTCGGAAAACTACTGGGACTATCTGATCGACCCACTGCTGACGGGCTACTGCCTGGTGGCCGGGTTGTGGATGCTGGCGATGGCTGCCTGGCGCCCTCTTTTAAAATTGCACAGAGGTCAATGATGGGATGGTTGCACTCGCGCCGCCTGCGCTACGGCGTGGGCGCGATCGGTTTGGTATTTGCGTTGCTGGCGGCACTGCGGCTGGTGTTTGTATGGGGATTTTCCGGGGTCGGCCTGAGGGAGCCCGCACTGCTGGAAACCGTGGGCATCGGCCTGCGTTTCGACCTGCGCCTGGCGGTGCTGATCCTGTTGCCCCTGGCACTGCTCGCCTGGCTGCCACGCTGGAACCTGGTGACTGTCCCCGCCCTGCGCTGGCTGGCACGGGGTTATCTGCTGCTGGCGCTGGCCATCGTCGGGCTGGTGTACATCATCGACTTCGGCCACTACGCCTACCTCGGTGTGCGCATCAACGCCACGGTGCTGCGTTACCTGGAAGACGCGCAGATTTCACAACAGATGGTGTGGGAAACCTACCCGGTGCTGTGGATAACCTTGAGCTGGCTTGCCGCCGTCGGCCTATGGACCTACGCCCTGGTTCGCCTTGAACGCATCACCCTGGATGGCGAACGCAAACCCATTGGCAAGTTGGCCATCGCATCCGTGGCCACCGTCGGCGTGATCGCGGTATTGCTGGCCCTGCTCGGCCGCGTCGCCAACCTCAATATCGAAAACCCGGTGCCTCTGCGCTGGAGCGACGCGTTCTTTTCCGGCAACAACCAGATCGCCGCCGTGGGCCTCAACCCGGTGCTGTTTCTGTACGACACCCTCAAGGTCGGCCAGTCGCAATTCGATGAGGCGCGGGTGCGAGAGCATTACCCGCAAGTCGCGAATTATCTGGGGGTCAGCCAGCCCGACCCCGAGCAGTTGAACTTCGCCCGTGAACAAGCCGTGCAGCCTTATCGGCTCAAGGGCGAGCGCCCGCCGAACGTGATCTTCGTGATGCTCGAGTCCCTCGGCACCAGCGCCGTGGGCGCCTATGGCAACCCGCTGAACCCCACGCCGAACCTCGACAAGCTGGCGAAGGAAAGCTGGTTCTTCAAACACTTCTACGTGCCCGTCACCGGCACCGCCAAAACCGTGTGGGCGAGCATCACCGGCGTGCCCGACGTTACCCGCCAGGAGACGGCGACCCGCAACCCGCTGATCACCCGGCAACACACCTTGATCAATGCGTTCGAGGACTACCAGAAGCTCTACATGATCGGCGGCAATGCCGGCTGGGCGAATATCAACGCCTTGATCCGCCAGAGCATCGACGGCGTGAAGCTGTATGACGAAAGCCACTGGCGCTCGCCACGGGTGGACGTGTGGGGCGTTTCGGATCTGGACCTGTTCAAGGAAGGCGACGAACTGCTGCGGGCCATCCCCAAGGACCAACCGTTCTTCGCCTACCTGCAAACCTCCGGCAACCACCGACCGTTTACCATCCCCAAGACCAACGATGGCTTCAAGGTGCATGACCTCACCGTGGAACAAGTCCAGGCCGCAGGCAGCCGCAGCGTCGAGCAGTACAACGCCGTGCGCCTGCTGGACTTCAACATCGGCCGCCTGATGGAAATCGCCAAGGCTGGCGGTTACTACGACAACACCATCTTCGTGTTTTTCGGCGACCACAACACCCGAATCAGCCAGATTCCGCACATGGCGCCGGCATTCGAGCAGCTTGGGCTGGAAAGCAACAACGTGCCGATGATGATCCACGCGCCCGGCCTGCAACCCCGGGTGATCGAAGAAGCCGTCGGCCTGGCGGACCTGCTGCCGACCGTGGCCGGCATGGCGGGCATACCGTTCCGCAATGGCGCGATGGGCCGGGATATCCAGCAACCTGCGCCGGAAGGCGAGCGCGTGGTGCCGCTGGTATTGCGCGAGGGCACGTTCCCGCTGATCGGCGGCGTGACCAAGGACTTCCTGCTGCAAATGGAGCACGACGGCAGCTCGCCGACCCTGCATGACCTGGCGTCGCAAACGCCGAGGGACAATGTGGCTCAGCAGTATCCCGAGGAGTTTGAGCGGTTGCAGGGGCTGACCCGTGGCCTGCATGAGAGTGCGCGATTGATGTTGTTCCGGAACGTGCGCTGAAGTCACCTGACGGTCGGGCTGTACTATCGGCCCAGCCAATCCATCCCCACAATCTATCGATTTGAGGTCCACCTCACCCTCCCCGACTATGGCGGCACTTCCAATAACAAAAACCAGGAACCCGCCATGACTGCCCGCTTCCACAACCCGGTAGACACCCGCTTCGGCTGGGGCTGCCTGCAAGAACTCGCCGCTCTTACCGAAGGCCAGAGCGTCGCCCTCGTGACCTTTCCCGAAGCCCGCGGGCTCGGTTTGGTAGACCGCATCCAGGACCTGCTGGGTGAGCGCCTGGTGTACGTCATTGAAGACGTACAGCCCAACCCTGACGTGGCCCAACTGCGCGACACCTACGAGCGTTTCTGGCTGCAGGCCGGTGACTGCCAGGTGGTGGTCGCCGTCGGCGGTGGCAGTGCAATTGATACGGCAAAGGCCTTGATCGTCGGCACAGATTCCGGGGATTTCGACGAGCTGCTGGCGTTGCTGGCCACCGGTAAACCTTTCGCGCCGGCCCGCCACAAGCTATTGATTGCCGCACCGACCACCGCCGGCACCGGCAGCGAAGTCACGCCATGGGCGACGATCTGGGACTCCGCCAGCCTCAAGAAGTATTCGCTGCACCTGGACTGCACCTGGCCGACAGTGGCGATCATCGACCCGCAGTTGATGCTGACGGTGCCGGCCGGGGTCACGGTGTCCACCGGGCTGGATGCCTTGTCCCATGCGCTGGAATCGATCTGGAACGTCAACGCCAACCCGGTCTCGGACACCTTCGCCATCTCCGCCATCGAAGACATCCTGGAATGCCTGCCGCGCTTGCGGCGTGACCTCGGCAACCAGGAATTGCGCTCGCGCATGGCCTTGGCGGCGCTGAAAGCCGGCCTGGCTTTTTCCAACACCAAGACCGCCCTCGCCCACTCCATCTCTTATGAGATGACTCTGCACCACGGCCTGCCCCATGGCATCGCCTGTTCCTTCACTTTGCCGCTGGTACTGGGCCTGGCATGGGGGCACGACGCCGCGCGGGACCGCACTCTGCAACGGGTATTCGGCACCGACCTGCAGCAGGCCCAGGCGCAGTTGCGCGACTTCCTCCACAGCCTGGACGTGAAGACCGAATTTGCCGACTACGGCGTGAATGCCACCGAGGCCGAGGCGATGATCCGCTTCGCCCTGCAAGGCGCACGCGGCAAGAATTTCATCGGCGCGCAAGCGGCCTAGACTCACCGTAATTCAGTCGTTTCCTGTTGCACCTATCAAGAGTGCCCCCCAGCGGCTGCGGTCGCCGGGGCGAATAACAATAAGGAAAACATCATGAATCGTGCACACGTGCTGCCTGTTCCTGCCGTCCGTACCTCATCGTTTCGCGTAGCCCAGTGGCGCATGCTGCTGGCGGCGATGTTTTGTTATCTGTTTTTCTACACCGGCCGCCAGACCTTCGGCTTTGCCATCCCCGGGATCCAGGCCGAGTTCGGCCTGACCAAGGAAACCCTCGGCTGGGCCTCCGCGGCGATGCTTTGGGCCTACGCGATTGGCCAGGCGATCAACGGCAACCTCGCCGACAAGTTCGGCGGCCGCCGCATCATGACCCTGGGCGCGGTGCTGTCCTGCGCGGCCAACTGGGTCACCAGTTTCGCCGGCGGCTTTGCCGGGTTGATCCTGCCGTGGGGCATCAACGGTTACTTCCAGGCTCTCGGCTGGGCACCCGGCAGCCGGTTGATTTCCAATTGGTGGAGCGCCGGCGAGCGCGGCAAGGTGTATGGCTTTTATGTGTTCGCCGCCGGGTGCGCCTCGGTCCTGTCGTACGTCACCTCCATCGTGGTGCTGGAAGTGTTCCAACTGGAATGGCGCTGGATCTTCCGCCTGCCGGTGCTGTTGATGTTGGCGGGCGGCATTATTTTCTACCTGGTGGCCCGCGAGCGGCCTCAAGACATGGGCTTCGAGCCCCTGGCCGATACTGGCGTGGCGAATGCCGAAGACAAGAATCATGAAGTGGCCCACGGCGAAGTCGAATCCTCGGCGCAGCGCTACAAGGCGGTGCTGAAAAATCCGCGGCTGATCATCGCCGCGATCTCCCTGGGTTTCCAGAACGCCGCCCGCTACGGCCTGATCGTCTGGGTGCCGGTGCACTTCCTCGGGGCCAACTGGAAAAGCGGCGACAGCATGATCGACCCCAAGTGGATCACCGTGGCCCTGCCGGTGGGCATGGCCATCGGCGCCCTGAGCAACGGCTGGGTCTCGGACAAGCTGTTCGGCTCCAAACGCTACCTGGCGATCATGCTCTACATGTTCCTCGGCGCCGCCACCAGCCTGTGGATGTGGAGTTTGCCGCCCCACAGCGCAATCGGCCTGGTAGCGTTGTTCCTCTGCGGGTTCTTCGTGTATGGCCCGGCGTCGAGTTTCTGGGCGCTGTGCCCGGACCTGGTCGGCGCCAAGCGTGCGGGTACGGCCACGGGCGTGATGAATTTCTCATCCTATCTGTTCGCCGGCCTGGCGGAACCGCTGATCGGCAGTATGCTCGACAGTACCGGCAATACCTCGCTGATCTTCATCGTCGTGACCTCGGCCTGCCTGTGCAGCGCAGCGGTGGCGTTGTTTATCCGACGTTGATGACCGGCCCGGCGGACCTCAGGAACAGGACTCGTTATGTACCAGTACCACAAGTGGCTGCGCTCGTTTCATGCGGTGGCGAAGACCGGCAGTTTCACCCTCGCCGCCGAATACCTGAGCGTCGGCCAGCCGACGGTCAGCGAGCAGGTCAACGGGCTGGAGAAGCAGTTCTCGGTGGAGCTGTTCCACCGTCGCGGGCGGTTTATCGAGATGAGTGCCGCCGGGCACGCCCTTTACGGGATCACCCAGGGGCTGTTCGGCCAGGAGGATGAAGCCATGCAACTGTTGCAGAGTTTCAAGCAGCGCAAGACCGGGCTGCTGCGCCTGGGCGCGGTGTCGCCGCCGATCGCGATGAACCTGACCTACGAGCTGATGCAGCGCCACCCGGACATCGAACTGGAAACCTCGTTTTCCCCGGAAAAGGAAACCCTGGACCGGCTCTTCAACTTCGATATCGACGTGGCGATCCTGGCCCTTTCGGAGTTCGACCAGCGCTTCGATACCCAGCTGTACCGGCGCTATCCGATTATTGCGGTGGTGCGCGATGACCACCCGTGGGCCCGGCAGAAAGAGGTGCACGTGGAACAGATCAGCCGCGAAAAGTGGGTGATGCGCGAGAAAAGCTCACGCACCCGGCAACTGGTGGAAGAAAGCTGCAAGCGCCAGGGCATCGCCGTGAACTGCGTGATGCAGCTGAACAGTCGCGAAGCCATTGTGCACGCGATCACCAAGGGCATCGGCATCGGCTTTGTGTCTGCCGTGGAATACGCCGAAACCCCGGGCACCACGCCGATCACCTTCGTCGACCATCCGTTTTTCATCGACTACCACTTGTGTTGCCTGGGCATCCGCCGCAACCGACCGATGATCGCCGAGCTATTCGAGGCCAGCCCAATCCCGGCCACCTGATCGTCTTGACCGTTTAAACCCTCACCAGGCGCTTACCTCTTCTTTGAGAGAGGGACGGCCTGCTCACACCTGAAAATGGAGACTTGCCATGCACTACCAACAACCTTCCAAGCTGCAAGCCGTGGTCCTGGACTGGGCCGGCACCGTCGTCGACTTCGGTTCCTTCGCCCCCACGCAGATTTTTGTCGAGGCGTTCGGTGAGTTCGGCGTCGCCGTTTCCCTGGAGGAAGCCCGCGGCCCGATGGGCATGGGCAAGTGGGATCACATCCGCACCTTGTGCAACCTGCCACAGATTGCCGAGCGTTATCGGGCGGTATTTGATCGCTTGCCGACTGACGAGGATGTCACCGCACTGTATGAGCGCTTCATGCCGTTGCAGATCGAGAAAATCGCGCTGCACTCGGCGGTCATTCCCGGCGCCCTTGAGGCGATCAACACCCTGCGCGGGCAGGGCTTGAAGATTGGCTCCTGCTCCGGGTACCCGGCGGTGGTGATGGCCAAGGTGGTCGAGCTGGCGCGACAGAACGGCTACGTCGCCGACCATGTGGTGGCGACCGACGAAGTGCCCAACGGGCGCCCGCATCCGGCGCAGGCACTGGCCAACGTGATTGCCCTGGGGGTCAGCGATGTGGCCGCGTGCGTGAAGGTCGACGACACCTGGCCGGGGATCCTGGAAGGCCGTAGCGCCGGCATGTGGACGGTGGCATTGACCTGTTCCGGCAACGCACTGGGTTTGACCTACGAGCAATACAAGGCGCTGCCTGCTGCTGAGCTGGCGCTGGAGCGTGCGCGCATTACACAGATGTTCGAGGGCTCGCGGCCGCATTACCTGATCGACACCATCGTCGAACTGCCGGCGGTGATCGACGATATCAATGCGCGTTTGGCGCGCGGAGAAACGCCGCAGGGTTCTTGATGGGCCGATGGGGTCAGTGAGCTGACCCCACACTGCGGCCTATCGCCCTGCGACAAGCTGCTCGCTAAGTATCCACAGCCGCTGCGCCAACCCGGTATCCACCGCCCACGGCCTGACACCCAACTGCTCTTCCGATTCCGCACTCACTGCCGCCGCCACATCACAGTTCTCGCAATAGACCCCGCCCATTCCCGCCAACTGCCCACTCACCGCGCACCACACACTGGTGGCCGCGCCTTGCTCCGGGGTTTTCATGTTCCGCTCAGGGTCGATCACCGGTTTCCCGTGCTCGTCGACATAGCCTGATGCCTGCAAGACTTCAGGCTTCATGTGCCGCACCAGATCGGTAATGATTCCACCGGGATGCACCGCAAAAGCCCTTACCCCACTCGCCGCACCGAGCGTATCCAGATGCACGGCAAACAGCGCATTGGCAGTCTTGGACTGACCGTAGGCCCTCCATGGATCGTAGGCCTGGCGCTCGAAATTCCAGTCGTCAAAGTCGACGGCGCCGTGCACATGCCCCCGTGAGGACAGCGTCACCACCCGTGCACCTTCGGCGCGCTGCAAGGCCGGCCACAGGCGCTGGGTAAGCAGGAAATGCCCGAGATGGTTGGTCGCAAACTGAGATTCGTAGCCCTGGGCATTGCGGCTCAGCGGCGGCGCCATGATGCCCGCGTTATTGATCAGCAGGTGCAGCGGGCAGCCTGTCGCCAGAAAGCGCTCGGCAAACTGTTCGATGGACTGGGCGTCCATCAAGTCCAGGGGTTCAAGTTGCAGCTGTGGGTAAGGTTTGAGTGCGGCGCGTGCCTTGGCCAGGTCACGGGCCGGGACGATCACGCGGGCGCCCGCGGCAGCCAGGGTACGGGCGGTGACCAGGCCAATGCCGGAGTAGCCGCCCGTGACAATCGCCACCTTGCCCGAGAGATCGACGCCCCGGATGACTTCGGCGACGGTGGTTGCTGCTCCATAGCCGCTGTGGATCGGTTTTTGTACTGTGGGCATGACAGAGTCTCCATTGGACGTGTGGTTAACACGCTACCCCTCGAAAGCCGTACTCTGAATACTCGATTATCCCATTTACATGCGTAAAAGTACGAATATGCCCAGCGACCCGTTTTCCGAGATTCTCACGTTCGTGAATGCCCAATCGGTGATGACCGGCGGCTTCAGCGCGGGCGGCGCCTGGGCCCTGCGTTTTCCCGCGCCGGACAAGATCAAGTTTTTCGGGGTGGTGAAGGGGCAGTGCTGGTTGTGGATGGATGGCGAACTGGCGCCGGTGTTGATTGAGGCGGGCGATGTGTTCCTGCTGTGTGCGCAACGCTCGTTTGTGCTTGCAGGCGATGTGTCGGTCGCGCCTTTGGAAGCGCGGCAATTATTCGCTGACGCCGGCCGCTTCCCGCAAATCGGTGACGGCCAGGGCTGTGTGCAAATCGGCGGCTACGTGCAACTGGACCCGGAGAGTGGCGGCCTGCTGGCCAACGCGCTGCCGCCCCTGATCCACGTGCGGGCCACGTCGCCGCAAGCGACAATCGTGCAATGGCTACTCGGCCAGTTGGCACATGAGGGGCAAGCCAATTTGCTCGGGGCAAGCTTGGCGTCGGCGCAACTGGCGCAGTTGATGTTTATCCAGATCCTGCGGGCCTATGTCGAGACCTCGGGCGTATTACCCGAAGGCTGGCTGCGCACGGTCAGCGACAAGCGCCTGGCCCCCGCGCTGCGCTTGATACACAGCGAGCCGGGGCGTGCCTGGACACTGGAAGACCTGGCTACGGCGGCTGCGATGTCGCGCACCACCTTTTCGCACTACTTCAAGAGCGTTGCCGGGGTACCACCGTTGGCGTACCTGACCGAGTGGCGCATGCGCCTTGCGCAACGAGCGTTGCGCGAGGGGAATCTGTCAGTGGGCGTGTTAGCGCAGTCGTTGGGGTACGGTTCTGAAAGTGCGTTCAGCAACGCCTTCAAGCGAGTGACAGGAAAGGCCCCGAAGCATTATCGGGACGCGTGCCGTCAATCCAGTAGCGCGGCGCCCTTGAGCAGCGCGTAAAGCCCTTCCGGTACCAGTGGCGACTGCGCGGTGAAGCTTGAGCTGCCCTTCCAACTCACCTTGAACGCAAAACCGTTGCTTTCAGCACCGTCAAGATACGGCTGCTCGTATAGGCTCTGATCCGCAAATTGACCATCGTAGACCTGGACGATCTCGTGTCCGGGGTGGCCGTCGTAGGTAAAGATGCTTTCAAGCGTGCCGAGCAGGCGCAGGCTGTGAATCGGCTGCGCCAGTTCCTCCTGGACTTCTCGCACGATGGCCTCGGCGCTGCGTTCACCGAATTCGATGCCGCCACCGATGGGGCGAAAGACTGTCTGCTGTTTCACCGCATCCTGGAATTCGTGAACCAGAATTCGACCGTTGCGGTGAAAGATACAAAGGGCAAGCGCCCGGATACGCGGTGCGACCATGGAGTGAAATCCTTGTCTTGGGATCGGTGTTTATTGCGCCTGAAATGTCGCAAGGTACGCCAGCAAGTTGTCGATTTTCTCCTGATCGCTGATCCCCCAGAAAATCATCCGGGTGCCGCTCACCACCTTTTTCGGCGCCTCGATATAGGCGGCCAGCTTGTCCCGCGTCCAGACCACGCCTGAATTTTTCATCGCATCTGAATACTGATAGTCAGTGGTGGTGCCAGCCGGTCGACCAATGATGCCGTTGAGTTGCGGCCCGAAACCGCCCCGTGCATTTTCGCCGACGCTATGGCAACCGCCACAGGTTTTGCTGAACAGCTTTTCACCGGCTTGGGCATCGCCTTCTGCGAGAGCCTGGAGACTGAAGGCCCCACCGATCAAGGCAATGGCCAGTAAAGCGGCGTATTTCATGAATGAGTCCCCACAGGTCGTTCGCCCAACCGCTGCACCAGACGCACCAGGTAGCCGTCCGGGTCTTGCACGATGAACTGCCGCTGCCCCGCTTCCACCTCACCCGCCCGGTACCAAGCGTCCTCAACGTCGCGGAACAGCGGCCAGCCGATGGCAGCCAGACGCTGCAGAACAGGCGCCACGGCAGGCACATCGATTTGCAGGTTAATGCCTCGTCCCAAGGGTTTTTCCAAGGGTGCGGTCAGCCACTGGCCGGCATCCGGATCGTATTGCTCCAGCATGATTTGCGCGCCTTGCAGGTCGAGGTAGGCAAAGCCTTCTTCGGAGCGCTGATAACCAATGTCGAATCCCAACTGGGTGACCCAGAAGTCGAGGCTGCTCGTGAGGGCCGTCACGATGAGTTCGGGGACGAGGGGGTTTCGGATAAACATGAGAATCCTTGGGGTGCCTTTACTTAACGCGCTACGACCTGCCATGACATGGCACAGCGACTGCCCGGCGCAAAACCGTGACGATACTCCTCACGCAGAGCCTCTGCCAAACGATGATCCGGCGCCAGCGAATGTGCTTGCTCAAATCCCAGCCGCTGATAAAACGGGCTGTTCCAGGGCACGTCGCAAAATGTGGTCAAGGTGACTGCCCGCAACCGGCGCGAGCGAGCCTCATTCATCACGGCCTCAAGCAATTGCCGCCCTGCGCCACGGCCCTGCATGACCTGCGCCACCGACAGTTCATGGATGTGCAGGTCGTCATCAAGCATCTGTGCACTGAGAAAACCCTGGACCTGGCCAGCAGCATCCACCGCCACCCAACACGTACCCAACGCGATCAACTGCAGATGACGTTCAACACTCATGACCTCGGCATCGGCCAGCCAGCTCAAGGATTCGATCGCACGAAAGGACTGGGCCGCACTGCGCTCTATTGCAGGTAAACACACTGCGTCGGGTGCGGCGGCAAGTCGGATAACAGTCAGCATGAGGCAACCCGGGATCGTTGAAACACCTGAGATTAACATCTGGAAACAGCCACTCAATTGATATCACCCCACCACTCTGCTTGCATGCCCGCTCCTCTCGGCACAGCGGTTCAGGAGACAAGCGATGAAAACCATGGTGGTCGGTGCAAGCAAAGGATTGGGCAGGGCCTTGA
>NZ_JACARS010000047.1:0-1426 GCF_013386485.1 Pseudomonas sp. P7758
CTCGCCACCCACGGTCACAGCTGGCCCAATACCGGAGTACTGACTTTTACGTCGGCGTTTTGCCCACGATGGCGCAGCAGGTGGTCCATCAACACGATGGCCATCATCGCTTCGGCAATCGGCGTGGCGCGGATGCCGACGCAAGGGTCGTGACGGCCCTTGGTGATCACGTCCACCGGGTTGCCGTGCACATCGATCGAACGGCCTGGCGTGGTGATGCTGGACGTCGGCTTGAGGGCCAGGTGCGCAACGATCGGCTGGCCGGAGGAAATGCCGCCGAGAATGCCGCCGGCGTTGTTGCTGAGGAAACCTTCCGGGGTCAGCTCGTCACGGTGCTCGGTGCCACGCTGGGCCACACAATCGAACCCGGCGCCGATCTCCACGCCCTTGACCGCGTTGATGCTCATCAGCGCGTGGGCCAGTTCGGCATCGAGGCGGTCGAAGATCGGCTCGCCCAGGCCCGGCATCACGCCTTCGGCAACCACGGTGATCTTGGCGCCGACGGAATCCTGGTCGCGGCGCAACTGGTCCATATAGGCTTCCAGCTCCGGCACTTTATCCGGGTCTGGGCAGAAAAAGGCGTTGTCTTCGACGCTGTCCCAGGTCTTGAACGGGATTTCGATCGGGCCCAGCTGGCTCATGTAGCCGCGGATCACGATGCCCTGGGTCGCCAGGAACTTCTTCGCAATCGCACCGGCCGCCACGCGCATCGCGGTTTCCCGCGCCGAGCTGCGGCCACCGCCACGGTAGTCGCGCTCGCCGTATTTGTGGTGGTAGGTGTAGTCGGCGTGGGCCGGGCGGAACAGGTCCTTGATCGCCGAGTAGTCCTTGGACTTCTGGTCGGTGTTGCGAATCAGCAGGCCGATGGCGCAGCCGGTGGTGCGGCCTTCGAACACGCCGGAGAGGATTTCGACTTCGTCGGCTTCCTGGCGCTGGGTGGTGTGGCGGCTGGTGCCGGGCTTGCGGCGGTCGAGGTCACGCTGCAGGTCTTCCAGGGACAACTCGAGGCCCGGCGGGCAGCCGTCGACAATGGCGACCAACGCCGGGCCATGGCTTTCGCCCGCGGTGGTAACAGTGAACAGCTTGCCGTAGGTATTGCCGGACATGCAGGGCGCTCCGTGAAATCAGTTGAATCAAGTCAACCGTAATAACTTAAGGCGGCCAGTATACGCAGGCTAACCGACTAGTTCATCCTCGAAACCTTACCGGTAGACGTTGGTCCAACCGGCACCTTCCTCATGATGGCGCGATGATGCTGCGAGTTCTGCTTTTGACCCTCACTCTGTTTTCCAGCCTTGGCTTCGCCGCCTCCCCTGTCGTGCTGCAACGGCCCATCAGCCTGGACACCGGCAGTGGCGAGCTGTTTGGTTCGCTGTTGTTGCCCAAATCCGACAAGCCGGTGCCGGTGGTGCTGATCATCGCCGGC